>NZ_JBEVTN010000008.1:0-130176 GCF_040884245.1 Arcobacter sp. s6
TATAAGAATACTTTTTAACTCCTCAACTGGCCAAGTGTTTATGCGTTTGGGTGGCCAAGTGCATGCGTCTCAACAATGGGAACTTTTTATAATTCAAGTGAAAAACCTTTAATTATAAATCAATAATAAAAGACCAAAGAGAAAAAATTTCTCTTTGCTTATGAAAGGCTAAAAAATGCTAAATCATTATATAGAAGAATTAAATAATATCTTTTTGGAAAAATTAGAATTTATTGAAAGTGTTGAAGATTATCTAATGTTAAAAAATCAAATAGAAGAGTTGAATAACCATTATAAAGACTTATCTAAATTATTAGATAAAAGATTATTAGAGATATTTTAAAAGGTTAAAAAATGGAATTTATACAAAATAACAGAAATTTTAAAAATATAGTTATTGGTTTATTATCTGTGTTAGTTATATCAAGTTTATTTAATAAAAATAATATAGAAATTAGTTTAAATCAAGAAAAAAAATGTATGAGTTATGAACAATTAAAAGAAATTCAAAAAGATAAAATTGAATCTAATATTATAAAAATAGATAGGGGAAACAATGAATAAGAAAAAAGGAATAACTATTTATTTATATGAAAATGAAGATATAAATAAATATTTTGAATTTAAAAAATTAGTTAGAAAAGATAGAGAATATTTTAATATTTCAAATTTTTTCAGGTTAAAGATTATTGATTATGTAGAGAATGGAAGAGGTTGAACCTATGAAAAAAACAAAATATGAGTTTGGTATTTATGATAAATATGGGAACTTAAATGGAGTGTATTTTATAGGAATGTTATTTTTTTTATTCTTTTTATCATTTTTAATTTTACTTATCTTTAAAAATATTATAAAATTACATTCAATAAACATTGAAATTATTTTAAATGGTTTAATTATAGATTTTAAAAGTATGATACAAATTTATAAATTAAATCATTTTTTGGGTTTATTAAGTTCTTTTAAAACATACATTGTTATTAATATTTTAGTAGTAATTTACTATATATATAAAACTTTTTTAAACAAATTTGAGCAAAGAAAACTTGCTAACTATGGGCTAGAAAATTATTATTTAAAAAAGAAGTTAAAAGACGGTTATGTTTATAATGTAGTCCCTGGTGAAGTTATGGAATATGACAAGTTTTTAAAACAGTTTAATAATATGATACAAAGAAATAAAATGGGTTCTTGTGAAATAAAAAGAGTTGATAAGGTTGGAGTAAAAGTAAGATTTAAAAACTCAACTCCAAGTATTGAAGATTTAAACAAATTAAACCCAAAAGACTTTATGAAAAAAGATTTATTGTTTTTAGGGTTTGAGGGTGGTTTTAAAGAAAAGAGAATTCCTAAATATATAAAGTTTAGTCAATTACCTCATTCTTTTGCTTTATTAGGAACTTCTGGAGGTGGTAAATCTAATACTTTAAATCATATTCTTTTTAGTGTATTTTATAATTTTCATAATATTCAAGAATGTAATTTTATAGATTTTAAGGGTGGAGTAGAAAGCCAACCTTATCAAAACTTAGAAGATAAATTAAAGACTGGTAAAATCTTTACTTATACAGATAATAGATTAGAATTATATAAAAAATTAGTTAGATTAGATATTATAAATAAATCAAGACAAAAACTATTAAAAAAGTATAATAAGAAAAAAATGAATTCAAATTATATTTATGTATTTTTTGATGAAATTGCTGAAATATTGGACTATAAAGCAAGTGATAAAACTGATAAAATTATACAAGATAAATCAAAAGAAATTATTGAGAGTTTATTTAGAACTTCTAGGAGTAGTGGGTTTAAATTGTTCTATGCTACTCAAATATTTACAAGTGTAGGAAGTGGTATTTCTAACTCTATAAAAAATAATACAATTTTTAGAATATTACATAAAACAGAGAGCGACGAGGGTATTCATTCAGTTATTGATAAAGAACCATTAGAAGAAAGAGGTATCAATGTAAAAGAGTTTGGAGTAGGGGAAATGATAATTAAAAATGAAAGTGAATATTTTAATATTAGGACTTTATATATTCCTGATAATTTTACTAAATTTATAAAAATAAACTCTTCAAAACCTAATGAGAAATTTTTAAAAGAAATGAATGAGGTTATTTTACAAACTATAAAAACTTACTCATTTGAGAAAAGTATTTATAGTATGGAGGAGTGTTTAAGACATATTTAAAGATTGAAGTTTATCTTTAAAATCTGACAGTGAATTTACATCTCTTATTGATTCTTTTTCATTATCAAAGTAAGTATCAGAGTATTCTTTACCTATTTTTAATGCTTTTGTTAAAGAGTAAAATATTTGATATTCTCTATTTTCTTTAATTTTCGGAGATAAATTTGAATAAGATTTTTCTTTAAAACACCAGTGAATAAATTTTTCTGATAAGTCTTTTGAATGTTCTATGTAACATATAATATTTAAGTCATATAAAAATTGTAGGAATTCATTGGCAGTAGCTGTAAATTTTGGTCTACTTTTTGAAGTGGAATCAATATATTTTGAATATTTTGAATAAATTTCTAAATATTCATCATAATTAAAACCAGGACGACCATTTAAGAATTCAAAAAACTTTAAGAATAATTCATATTCTTCTTGTTGGTAATAAAATAAAAGTTGATCTTTGATTTCTCCTAAAATATATTGAGAGTAGTTATTTTTGAAAGTATTATTTTCAAAATCTTCAAAGTCAAAAGTTTCTTTATTTATATCAGCAGAAACATTATCTTTTAAAAAATCTAACATAGTAATTATATCTCTTGGTCTATAATATGAAAATCTGAGGAATTGTATAAAAGAAGTGTATTCTTGGAATTTTAACTGATTACTTCTATGTGCGTCAAATGGAAAATAATGTTGCCAGCTATCTCCTAATCCTTTCTTTTCTTTTTGTTGTGAATTTAAAATATTATCAATCATATTAAATAATTTTGAATTTTTGTATTCTTTATATTCAGTTACCCAATTTAATAACACTGAATTACTTCTAATTTTAGTATTAAGATTCTGTAATCCTAATGATTCAAATATATCAGGTCTTACTAATAAGACTATTCTTGCTCTTCCTTTACAATCCTTCATAGTTGGAAAAAAATCATTATTTAATTCCCAAACCGCTGTGGCTAAACCTTTAATACATTCTAAGTAGTCTTCAAAAGGAACATTATCTGGTCTAATATCTATACCATCAATGAATAGAATATGATTGTTTTTGATCTTAATATTACTAATTGCATCTTTAAATTTTTTTTGTATATAAAATAAATTCATTTGAAATCTATTTTTATCAAAAGTTTTGCTTTCTTTTTCTTCTCCTGCTAATGTTGCATGTTTAGATAATAATTCTGCAGATATATTTGATTCTTCAATAAATTGTATAGCTTGTATTATTTCAGGGCTAAATGCTTCATAATAATATTCTTGAATAGCATCATGTAAATATTTAAATTTTCCAAAATTCTTTAATATATCTAAGTTTGGTTCTTTATCATAAATTTCTTCTGATAATAATAAAAGTAAAATAACTTTCCATATTGAAGTATAATCTGATAGTTGTAAGTTTTTTTCTTTTTTTAATGTTATGAATTTTTGATAATCAGTTTCTCTAATAAATTTACTAAAAGCAAAATTATCTTTATATTTGTTATTTGCAAGATATAGTGAATAGGCAGTTTTCCCAGTTCCTTTATCTCCAATTAAAAAACTTATTTCAGGCTGACATAGTTGTTCTAAAAATTCATTTTGTATAAACAATGTATTAAACAATTGTTTTGTTTCTCTTCTCTTATAATTTTCTGCATCAGGGAATCCAAAGTTTAATTCAACAATTTTTTTCATAAAATACCTTTATTTTTAATGATTCCATTATATCAAAAAATAATTTTATTACAAATAAAAAATATTTAAAATCAAAAGTCCATTTTAATATCATTATCTTTTATTGTGTTTAATAAAATGTTTTTATTATTGGATAACAGTTCTATGCTGTTAATGTTGTAGTCTGTATTTTCAAATAAGTCTTTAAAATTTACTTTATTTAATTCTTCTTGTAAGTTTTCATTATCTATTTTAGATAGGTTATAAGTATTAAAAGATAAATTACCTTTTAAACTATGTCCTAGTAATAGTTTAATATATAACTCTTCTATATTATTTTTGTATAATTCTTGTGTAAAGTTTTTTCTAAAAGAGTGAAATACTTTATTTTTATTTTTAATATATTTTCTTATTTGATACATTGTTCTTTTTTGTATTTTATCTACTCTTTTATCGTCTGTTATATCATTGAAGAATAAAAAACTTTCTTCTTTCTTATTCTCTATTAAATTTTTTATTAAAAAATTAAATCTTTTATGAATTGGTATTTTTCTAACTCCATTATAAGTCTTAGATTTTTTTATATCAATGAAATAACCTATATTTGTTTTTAAAATATCATTTATTTTAAGATTAAGTATCTCTTGTATTCTAGCACCTGTAATTATTCCAAAAACAATTAAATCTTTAATCTCTTTTTCTTGTATCTTTTCTAATAATAATTCTATTTCTACTTTGTCAAATTGTTCTCTTATATTTTCAATTTTTTGAAAATTAGAAATAGAGTTTTCAATTTTTTGTTTTAAGTTTTTGATTGTTAAGAAGTAATTACTATAAACATAATCATTATCTAAAAAGTAATTAAATAAAGTCTTATATCTTGTAATATAGTTATCTACTGTCCTTTGATTTAATTTTTCATATTTATCTAAAATTTTATCATTTTTATCAATTAATTCAAAAATATTTTTATCTTTTAATACTTCTTGTTTATTAAGATTAGTAGGAGTATTTAATAAATATAGTTGTAAGTCTTTACAATGTTTTTTATTTATATCTATTAGATTAAATACTTTTATATGGTTAAAGTAATCTATTAAAACTTCAATTTTTTTTATATAACCCTCTATTGTTTTATTGTTTTTATTAGTTAATTTTAAAAACTTTATATATAAGTCTACATGTTTTCTAATGTTGTTTTTTGATTTTCTTGTAGTTTTTAATTCTATATTACTTTGAACTTTTTTAATTCTTCTTTTTTTAATACTATTTATAGTTTTAGTAGTAATATCTTTTATTAGTGCTTTTTCTTCTTCATTCTCAGCATTTATATTTATAGTTGTGTCAGTTCCAAAAATTGTTAATTTTTGGTTTAAACTGAATAGTTCTTCATTTCCCATTTTTCTTATTTCTTCTTTTATATTATTTATTATCTTGTATTTTAGTATATTAGCAATTAAGAAATCAGGTGTTTTTAATGAAAATTGTTGATTTATGTCTTTTTCAAAGTAAAAAACATAATAATAAGTATTGTTTCTTTTACTTAAATATTTACTATTTAATAAATTATGTTTCTTTAAATATCTTCTTATATTACTTAAATCATTTAATTTAGGTTGTTTGTCTTCACTTAAAGTTTGCTTTAAAGGACATTGTAAAGGTGTTGTAAATTGATTATTAAGCCCCATGTAGTGGGCGTTGTAAGTGGGTTGGTGGAGATGTGCGGGATCGAACCGCAGTCTTAAAACAGATCATATAAGCGTCTACATGCTTAGCAGAGTTGAATAATTTCACTTTACAACAGCTCAACTCCCCAGGCAATCATAAAGCTAAGATTTGGAATTTCTCTTTGAGTTTCAATCAACTCCTCAAAGATAATCTATCTAGGGTGAACCAGCATTTATCTACATAGATAGAATCTGTAGTGCCAGTCTCCAAAAGACTCAAGCCCGAAGGCGAGTCAGTAAGTTGTTAAAACTTACGCAGCTTTTGCGTAAGCTGGAGCGTAATTTGTATTATTTGCGTCTAAAAAAAAAGAACCGCGTAACGGCATGTTCAGGCCGACATGCAACTTATACTCACTGCTCTAATCGATGCCAAGTCATCCCCATAACTTAAAAGTGAATTCTACATAACAAATTATTAAAGGAATGTTAATTTGTAATCAAGATGTTATCAATATAGTACTTTGAAACTATTTTATCGAATCTTATATTTAAAAATAGTACAATATTATATAAAAAAATATATAAAATATATCGGAGTGAATAATGAGTAAAAAAGGTATTTTAATTATCGGAGCAGGTGGAGTTAGTCGAGTTGCAACTGTTAAGAGTGCAATGAACATCGACACTTTTGAAAAGATTACATTAGCATCAAGAACAGTTTCAAAATGTGAATCAATAGCAGCTGATATTTTAAAAAATCAAGGTGTACAAATTGATGTAGCTTCTGTTGATGCTGATAATGTTGATGAATTAGTAAAACTAATCCAAAAAGTAAACCCAAAAATGGTTTTAAATGTTGCATTACCATACCAAGATTTAACTATCATGGACGCTTGTACAAAATGTGGTGTTGATTATGTAGATACAGCAAACTATGAGCATCCAGACGAAGCTAAGTTTGAATACAAAGAACAATGGGCAAGAAACGATCAGTTTAAAGAAGCTGGAATAATGGGACTTTTAGGTTCAGGTTTTGACCCAGGAGTTACAGGTGTATTTTGTGCTTATGCTCAACAAAATTTATTTGATGAAATTCACACAATAGATATTATGGATTGTAATGCAGGAGATCATGGTTATAAATTTGCAACAAACTTTAACCCTGAAATAAATTTAAGAGAAGTATCTGCAAATGGTAGATATTGGGAAAATGGAGAGTGGATTGAAACTACGCCACTTGAAATTAGAGTTGATCATGATTATCCAGAAGTTGGAGTAAAACCTTCATATCTTTTATATCATGAAGAGTTAGAATCACTTGTAAAAAACATCAAAGGTTTAAAAAGAATTAGATTTTTTATGACATTTGGAGATGCTTATATTCAACATATGAATTGTTTACAAAATGTTGGAATGTTAGGAATAGAACCTGTTGAACACAAAGGAATGATGATTACTCCAATTGAATTTTTAACTACATTATTACCAGATCCTGCATCATTAGGACCAAGAACAGTTGGTAAAACAAATATTGGTTGTATTATTGAAGGTATTAAAGATGGAAAAGCAAAAAAAGTTTACATCTACAATGTTTGTGACCACCAAGAGTGTTACAAAGAAACAGGAGCGCAAGCAGTTTCTTATACTACAGGGGTTCCTGCAATGATTGGTTCTAAATTACTTTATAAAGGTATTTGGAAAGATAAAGGTGTGTTTAATATCGAAGAGTTTGATGCTAAACCATTTATGGAAGAGTTGATGACTCAAGGTCTTCCTTGGAAAATCCTAGAATTATAAATTAATTCTTTTTTCCATACTCTGCGTTGAAGATTTAATTTTAATCGGTCGTTTACTAAATGTAAACTCTCTCATAAAATTTAATCTTCGCCTTGATTATGAAAAAAATCTCTTAATTTAAATTTATTCAAAAGGAATTAACGTGAAAAAATATATTTGTACAGCTTGTGATTACATTTATGACCCAGCAATAGGTGATCCTGATTCAGGGATTCAACCAGGAACTGCATTTGAGGATTTACCAGATGATTGGGAATGTCCAGATTGTGGTGTAAGTAAAGAGGATTTTGAGCCACTTGAAGACAAATAATTTAATAGTAGATAGTTTTGATAAACTACCAAGTCCAAGTTATGTATGTGAAGAAAAACTTTTAGAAAAAAATTTAATACTTCTAAAAAGAATTCAAGATGAAGCAGATGTTAGTATTCTTTTAGCACTAAAGGGTTTTGCTCTTTGGTCAACTTTTGATTTATGCAAAAAGTATTTAAAAGGATGTTGTGCATCTGGCCTTCATGAAGCAATCTTAGCAAAAGAGGAGTTTGGAGGTGAGGTTCACACTTATTCTGCTGCTTTTAAAGATGAAGAGATTGATGAAATTATTTCATTATCAAATCACTTAGTTTTTAACTCTTTTAATCAGTTAAAAAGATATAAAGATAAAGCTTATGGAAAAGTTTCTTTAGGTATTCGATTAAATCCTGAGTACTCAAGTGTTGATGTTGATTTATATAATCCTTGTGCACCATTTTCAAGACTAGGAACTACAAAAGCAAATTTTGATGAATCACAATTAGAGTTTTTAGATGGTTTTCATTTCCATGCACTTTGTGAACAAAATGTTGATGCTCTAGAGGGTGCATTAGCAGCTTTTGAAGATAAATTCTCACAATATTTTGATAAATTAAAATGGGTAAATTTTGGTGGTGGACATCATATTACTAGAGCTGATTATGATGTTGAGGGTTTAATTAAGCTTTTAAAAGATTTTAGATCAAGATACCCACATTTAAAAGTTTATTTAGAACCAGGTGAAGCAATAGGTTGGCAAACGGGTTATTTAGTAGGAACTGTTTTAGATATTGTTAATAATGGTATGGATTTAGTTATTTTAGATACATCAGCAGAAGCTCATATGCCTGATACTTTAGCTATGCCATATCGTGCAATGGTTAGAAACTCAGGACTTGCAGGTGAAAAGAAGTATACTTATAGATTGGGTGGAAACACTTGTTTAGCTGGTGATATTATTGGAGATTACTCTTTTAATGAACCTTTAAAAGTTGGAGATAAAATCATTTTTGAAGATATGATTCACTACACAATGGTAAAAACAACTACCTTTAATGGTATAAAATTACCATCAATAGTTGTAAAACATAACGAAGAATCTTACCAAATTATAAAAAACTTTGGATATAATGATTATAAAGTAAGACTTTCTTAGGAGAATGAATGGGGCAGGAGAGGAAAATAATTGATAATGAATTTTCAGATATGGAAGAAATAGATACTGAAAAATCTTTAAAGCACGATTATAAAGAGAAAAATAGAGATAGAGAGAAATTAGAAGAAAAAGAAGAAGATGGACGGAAAAAGATTCAAATTTGGGTTAGAAAAGAAACTTTAGATTACGAAAGAGAATTAACTAAGCTTCAAATTGAGCTTTTAAAGCTTCAAAATTATGTAAAAGAAAAAGGTCTAAAAATTCTTATGATTTTTGAGGGTAGAGATGCTGCTGGTAAAGGTGGAACTATCAAAAGAATTACAGAACATCTAAATCCAAGAGGTGCAAGGGTTGTAGCTTTAGAAAAACCAAGTGATATTGAAAAAACACAATGGTATTTTCAAAGATATACACAATATCTTCCTAGTGCTGGAGAAATAGTCATGTTTGATAGATCTTGGTATAACAGAGCAGGAGTCGAGCCTGTAATGGGATTTTGCACAACAGAAGAACACCATGAATTTTTAAGAGAAGTTCCTGAGTTCGAAAAAATGCTTGTTAAGTCAGATATAATTTTGTTCAAATTTTACTTCTCTGTTTCTAAAAAAGAACAGGCAAAAAGATTTAAAAAAAGAGAAATCGATCCTTTAAAACAGTTTAAACTCTCACCTGTGGATAAAGAATCACAAAATTTATGGGATAAATATACAATAGCAAAATTTTCAATGTTAATGGCTTCAAATACAGACGTAGCCCCATGGACTGTAATTAGAAGTGATAATAAAAAAGCAGCTAGATTAAATTGCATAAAATATATTCTATCTCATGTAGATTATGAACGTAAAACTGATGATAAAATATTTGAAATTGATAATGAAATTTTAATTACTGGTATTGAAGAAATAGAAAATATGGAACAAGACCATAAATTAGCAAGGTTAGCCTAATGAACTTAAGTGATTTTGAAATAACAACTCATAGTGGATTATATGTTTCTAAAGAATCCCATCCAAAATATGGGAAAAAGTATATTACTAGATTTCAACATGATAAAAAAAGATATGTAAAAGTTTTAGGTTATAGTCTAAGAGATAAATTAAATGTAAAAAATGCATTTGATTTAATGCAAAAATATAAAGACTCAATAATTGAAGAGCCAGCTGAAGCAGTAGTTGAAGTAGCAATAAAACAATCAGTTGAGAAATCAAAAGAAAAAATAAAAGTACAGGAAAAAAAAGTGTTAGAAAAAAATAATATAGAATTTGCAAAATTAAAAGAAGAAAATGATTTTTTCAAATCTATATTAGGTGATTATCATAAGTTAAAACCAGAAGTTTTAGCAGAAGGTATTCAAAAAATTCATGATTTGGATGCTTTAAAAAAATATCAAATTGAGCTTATAAAACTTCAAAATTATTTAGAAAAAGAAAATAAAAGAATGATTATTCTTTTTGAGGGAAGAGATGCTTCCGGAAAAGGTGGTGCTATTAGAAGAATCACAAGATATATGAACAATAAACATTACAGAATTGTAGCTCTTGGTAAACCTGATGATACACAAAAAAACCAATGGTTCTTACAAAGATATATTGAACATTTTCCAACAGGTGGCGAAATAGTTTTATTTGATAGATCTTGGTATAATAGAGCAATGGTTGAGCCAATTTTTGGATTTTGTACACCTGAAGAGCATGAAATTTTTATGGAAGATGTGGTTAATTTTGAGCAAGATTTAGTAAGACAAGGAATGATTTTGATTAAACTTTATTTCTCAGTTTCTAAAGAAGAGCAAAAAAGAAGATTTGATAGAAGAATAGAAGATCCCTTGCGACAATGGAAATTTTCAGAAGTTGATATGCAAGCTCAGGATTTATGGGATGAATTTTCTGAAAAAAAATATGAAATGCTAAGACGAACAACTTCTCGTGCTGCCCCTTGGCATATTGTAAGAAGTGATGATAAGCATAAAGCAAGACTTGAGGCTATGAAAATAATTTTAAATTCTGTTGATTATGATGGAAGAAATTATTCATTAGATTTTGATCCAAACGAAACTGTTAATATTTCTGTTCAAAAAGAACTTTTACAAATGAGAAAATCAAAAGATTATTAGTCTTTTGATTTACCATGGTTTAGAAATGGAATCTTCATTTGAAGATTCCATTTTTTTTAGTAAAGAATTTGTTTTTTGATTTTCTAATTCTTTTAGCCATTTTTGTTCTTCATAATCAGACATAATATTTTGTTTTCTAATATCTTCTTCTCTTTGTTTTTCTTGTTCTTTTTGTGATTTTTCTTGATTTTTATTTTCTTTATTATCAGATTTTTTAGAATCATTTTCTTTTTGTTTTTCTTGTTTCTCTTTATTTTCTTTTTGCTTTTCATCATTTTGCTTTTTGTCTTGATTCTCATCTTTATTTTTATTATCTTGATCTTCCAATAATTTTTTTACTAAGTCTAAATTTTCTTTTGTATTTTTATCATTTTTAAGTTTTAATGCTTTTTCATAGCTATTTATTGCATTTTGGAAATCTTTATTTTGTGCATATGAATTACCTAAATTATGTAATTTTTTGAACCCTAAATCATTATTTGAAGTTTCTATGTTTTTATAAAGTTCAATAGCTTCTTTAAATTTATTTTCTTTGTAATATGAATTTGCAAGATTATAATCTCTATATTCATTAGAATCTAATTTTTTAAATTCATTAGATGATTTATCAAATTTATTATTTTCATAGGCTTTTTTTGCTTCTTTTATAGTATTAAAATCTAAAATAGAAGATGCATTTAAATTTAAATTTGAAGTAAAAATCAATGATAAAAAAACTATTGAAAGGGATGATTTATTTTTTTTTAAAGTTGGTAAAGAAGAAAAGGCAATTAAAAGTAAAAAAATACCAAGAGCTAGTGGATAATAAAATAGTTCTATATATGATTTATATTTGGCATTATCAAATTTTTCTTTTTGTGATTTTGAATTTATATCATTTAATATTTGGTTTATATCATCATTATCAAGGGAATAGTTTATATACCCACCATTCGTTTTAAGACTTAATTCTTTTATTGATTCATTTAATTTCACATTTACAATATCGCCATCTTTGTTTGTCAAGAAATTTCCATCATTTAGTTTTATTACTGAACCCTGAGGCGTAGCAAGTGCCAGAGTATATATGTTTATTTTATTTTCATTTGCAAATTTAATTTCACTATCAAAGTTTTCATTATCACCACCATCCGTTAATAAAATTAGATTTTTACTTGAATAATCTTTTAAAAGCTTTTGAGTTGTTTCTAAGGTTGAAAATATATTTGTGCCATTGTCAAAATTTATTCCTGTATCAAGATTATTTATTAAAAGTTTTAATGAAGAAAAATCTTGAGTAACAGCAGAAAGTAAAAAAGATGTTTTTGCAAATAAAATAACGCCAATTGCTTCTGTTTTAGAAGTATTAATAATATCTAATAGTTTTCTTTTTGCAAATTCTAGTCTATTCGGATAAATATCAATGGCATTCATTGACTTTGAAACATCAATTGCTATTACAACAGCATTTAACTCAGATTCCACATCATTGATTTTTTCATTTGTAACAGGTCTTGCAAGGGCAATAATCATAAAAATTAAAGCCAAAAATAGAGTTATACTTCTAGACCTATTGGAAAAGTATTGATTTGAAACGCTTAGTTTTTCTAAGGCCTTCTTTGAGAAATAAGTGTCTAGCTTACTTTTTTTTGTAACTATAAAATACATCAGTACAAAACTAGGTATTAACATCAAAAAAAGTACATTCAAGTAGATAAAATACAATCTAAACTCCTTTAAAAAGAGTATTTTAGTAAATGCTTAGTTGTTTTTAGATAAAATCACTGTTAAAATTATAACAATCGGAGTAAATTTAATGGAATTTAACGCAAATAGAGTTGATGGAGCAAATGCAGTTATTACTGCTACAGTTACAAAAGAAACAATTGAATCAAATTTAGACAAAGTAGCTAAACAAGCTGCAAAAACTATGAATGTTCAAGGTTTTAGAAAAGGAAAAGTTCCTGTAACTGTTATTAAGCAAAGATTTGCTGAAAAATTAAGAGAAGATGCTGAAGGTGATGCTTTAAGAAAAGTTTTAAATGATGGTATCAAAGAATTAGCAATTGCAAGTGAAGATTTAATTGGTGAGCCAAATATTTCTAAATTTGATAAAAAAGAAGATGGTTCAATTGAAGTTGAAATTGCAATTGCTTGTAAACCAGCTATTGATTTAGGTGATTATAAATCTTTACTTCCAGAAGTTGCAGAAAAAGAAATTGATGCAGCTGATATTGATGCTAGATTAGAAGAAATCTCTAAATCATCTGCTCCATTAGCAAAAATTGCTAGAAAAAGAGCTGTAAAAGATGGTGACCATGCTGTTATTGATTTTGAAGGTTTTGTTGATGGTGTTGCATTTGAAGGTGGAAAAGCTGAGAAATATCCATTGCATGTAGGTTCTGGTTCATTTATTCCTGGATTTGAAGAGCAAGTTATTGGTATGAAATATGAAGAACAAAAAGATATCATTGTAACTTTCCCTGAGTCTTACCAAGCTAAAAACTTAGCAGGTAAAGAGGCTACTTTTAAAGTAACATTACATGAAATTCAAGAAAAAGCAGCAGCAGAGTTAAACGATGAATTTGCACAAAAAATGCTACCAAATGAAGAAAATGTAACTATTGATACGTTAAGAGAAAAAATTAAAGAGCAAATGAAATCAGAAGCTATGGGTAAATATTATAGAGAAGAATTAAAACCTGCATATTTAGAAACTTTAGTTGAGAGAATAGAATTTGCATTACCAAATTCTGTAGTTGATCAAGAAATCAATTATGCTTTAAATAATAAAGTAAGATCAATGGGTGAAGATGAAATTAAAGCTTTACAAGAAGATCCTGCAAAAGTTGAAGAAATCAGAAATGAATTAAAAGAAGATGCAGTTAATTCTGTTAAAGCTACTTTTATAATTGATTCTTTAGCAAAAGCTGAAAATGTTCAAGTAAGTGATCAAGAAGTTATGCAAGTTCTTTATTATGAAGCAATGCAAATGGGACAAAACCCACAAGAAGTTGTGAAACAATATCAAGAAGCTGGATACTTACCAGCTATTAAAATGTCTATGATTGAAGAGAAAGTTATCTCTAAATTATTAGATGAAAAATTAGGAAAATAATTATAGGAATGAATATGAGTTATATACCATATGTAGTTGAAAAAAGCGGTAGAGGGGAAAGAAGTTACGATATTTATTCAAGACTTCTTAAAGATAGAATTATTATGTTAAGTGGAGAAGTAAATGATGCTGTAGCTTCAACTATTGTTGCTCAGTTACTTTTTCTTGAAGCTGAAGATCCAGATAAAGATATCTATTTATACATAAACTCTCCAGGTGGAGTAATTACAAGTGGTATGTCAATTTATGATACTATGAACTATATCAAGCCTGATGTTTGTACTATTTGTATAGGACAAGCAGCATCTATGGGTGCATTTTTATTATCAGCTGGAGTAAAAGGAAAGAGATATTCTCTTCCTAATTCTAGAATAATGATTCACCAACCATCAGGTGGTGCTCAAGGTCAATCAACTGATATTCAAATTCAAGCTAAAGAGATTCAAAGAATGAAAGATAGTTTAAATGCAATGATTGCAGAACAAACTGGAAAAACTATTGAAACTATTGAAAAAGATACAGAGAGAGATAATTTTATGAGTGCTGATGAAGCTTGTGCTTATGGTTTAATTGACGAAGTTATAACTAAACATAAATAAGAATTGCTATGATTAGAGAAGTTATAACTTATCCAAACAAATTACTTCGATTAAAATCAAAAGATGTGGAGCAGTTTGATTCCAAACTGCACACTCTTTTAGATGATATGTATGAAACAATGATGGCTCAAAGTGGTGTTGGATTAGCAGCAATTCAAGTTGCAATCCCATTGAATGTTTTGATAATCAATTTACCAAATGAAGAAGATATTCAAGACAAAAATGATTTAATTGAAGCTATTAATCCTGTAATCACTCATAAAGATGGAACTCAAATATTTACTGAGGGCTGTTTAAGTGTTCCTGGTTTTAGCGAAGATGTTACAAGAGCACAACATATAATAGTTGAGTATTTCAATAGATTTGGTGAAAAACAGACAATGGAATGTGAAGATTTTTTAGCAGTTGCGTGGCAACATGAGATGGAACATCTTGCAGGTCATTTATTTATTGAAAATTTATCAATAATAAAAAGAAAGAAGTTTGAAAAAGAGTGGAAAAAGAAGTTAAAAGATAAAAAATAATTTATTTTTTATCCTTTATTTCTTTTTTATTATTCAAATCCCTTCTGTGATATGTTAAATATCAAAGAAAACATTATACTATTTGCTACAATCCAGATTAACCAAAAAAACAATTTTTCAAAGTTTGTAAAGAAAATTTCTTTAAATAATAAAGGACAAGATTTTACAGCTAAAAATAGATAAATAAGTGTTCCAATTATCATTGTATACTTGTTTTGTGAAGCAAATAATATTGTGATAAGTGATATAAATGGTGTAAAAACTGTTAATGCAAAAAACTTTCCATATACTTTTCTTTTTCTATCTCCATTAAAATATCCAATAGTATAACCACATTTAGGGCAAACAGTTCCAAGTCTTGATAGTATTTCATGATTGCATTCAGGGCAATTTGTAAGTGATGACATAAGTTAAAATTCCTATACTTTTTCCATATTATAGCAAGTGAAGTTAAAATAGAGTATATTTTATTTAAGGCTCTTTAATATATAATAAAAAATATTATTTTTAAAAGGGTAAAATATGAAAATTATAAAATCGGCCTCTTTAGATACAATAGATGCAATAAGTATTGATGTAGAATCCACTTTTACCAAGGGTTTGCCCTCATTTACAATTGTTGGAATGGTTAGTACGAGTATTAGTGAATCTAAAGATAGAGTAAAATCTGCTCTTTTAATAAATGGATTTAAATTTCCTCCTTTAAAAATAACAGTTAACCTTTCACCATCTGAAATAAATAAAAAAGGAACACATTTTGATTTAGCTATTGCTTTACAAATTGCTTTTTATGATCAAAAAAATATTGATTTTAATGATATGTATTTTTTCGGTGAATTATCACTTGATGGAAGTATCAAAGATACAAGTTCAATATTCCCAATAATTTTATCCTTGACAAAGAAAAATCTTATAAAAAAAGTTTTAGTTTGTGAAGAAAGTGCAAAAAAACTTTCAAACATACCCAATTTAGAAATATATTGTGTTAAAAATTTAGATGATGCTATTAATTTTATTAAATCAACTAAAAAAGAAGAATTCTTATATAAGAAAAACCCATTAGAATATAAGATATTAAAAATAAATGAAATGGAGTATTATTTTGATACAAACTATTTAGATGATTTTAAAGATGTCATAGGTCAAGATATAGCAAAAAATGCTGCTGTAATAAGTTCTGCTGGTTGTCATAATATAATTTTTGAAGGAAGTCCTGGTTGTGGTAAATCAATGATTTCAAAAAGATTAAAATATATTATGCCGCCTATGAATCTAGAAGAAATCTTAGAAAAAGCAAAACTTCAGTCATTGGATTATAAAGAAGTAGATTTTTTACCAATTCGTGCATTTAGAAGTCCTCATCATAGTTCAACTAAATCTTCAATTTTTGGAGGAGGAAGTTCAAATGCAAAAATGGGAGAAATAGCTCTTAGTAACAACGGTATTTTATTTTTCGATGAATTGCCCCATTTTTCAAAATCAATTTTAGAAGCATTAAGAGAACCTTTAGAAGATAATAAAATTTTGATTTCAAGAGTTAATACAAAAATCATGTATGAAACAAAATTTATTTTCATTGCAGCTATGAATCCCTGTCCTTGTGGAAATTTGCTTTCAAGTGTAAAAGATTGTAGATGTAATGAAATGGAAATTCAAAGATATAAAGGAAGATTGAGTGAGCCTTTTTTAGATCGAATAGATTTATATGTTGTTATGAATGATAGTTTTTCTGATAATAAAAATATTGTAAGTTCAAAGGAATTACATAAAAAAGTAATAAATGCATTTATAAAACAAAAACAAAGAGGGCAGAGTGAATTAAATGGTAAGCTAAGAGATGAGGATATAAAAAAATATTGTGTTTTAGATTCCGATTCCCAAAGTATTTTACAAAAAGCAAGAATAAATTACCAACTATCTTTTAGAAGTATAAATAAAGTTTTGAAAGTTGCAAGAACTATTGCTGATTTAAATAACAATGAAATTATTACAAAAAATGATTTATTGGAAAGTTTAAGTTTTAGGAAAAGATAAATTATACTTTTGGAATCTCAATTTATCACTCTAATTTTAAATATCATAATTTTATAGTATAATTTAGAAAAATTAGATTTTACGAAGAAAAACTTCGTATTGATTACAAAGGGATAAAATGACAAAATGCGGATATGTATCAGTAGTAGGAAGACCAAATGCAGGTAAAAGTTCATTATTAAATTGGCTTGTTGGTGAAAAAATTGCGATGGTTTCTCACAAAGCAAATGCTACAAGAAAGAGATCAAATATTATTGTAATGCACAATGATGATCAAATTGTATTTGTAGATACACCAGGAATTCACGAAACTGAAAAATTATTAAATCAATTTATGCTTGATGAAGCATTAAAAGCGATGGGTGATTGTGATTTAATTCTATTTTTAGCACCTATTACAGATAAGGTTTCATATTATGAAGATTTTTTAGTTAAGAATAAAAAAAATGTAAAACATATTTTACTTCTTACAAAAATAGATTTTGTATCAAATGCAGAAGTTCTAGAAAAAATCAAAGAATATGAGAAATATAGTGATAAATATGAAGCTATTATTCCAATTTCAATTAAAAAACAGACTAAACAATCAGATATTTTAAATGATGTTGTAAAACATTTACCTGTTCATCCATATCTATTTGACCCTGAAATTATGACTACTGAAAATATGAGAGATTTATTTAAAGAATTTATTAGAGAATCAATTTTTGAAAATATTTCAGATGAAATTCCTTATGAAACAGATGTTTTAATTAATAAAGTTGAAGAAAAAGATAATGTAGATGTTGTAAAAGCTACTATTATTGTTCAAAAATCTACTCAAAAAGGTATGATTATTGGAAAAAATGCAGTTGCAATTAAAAGAATTGGGAAAGATGCAAGAGAAAAAATTGAAAAATTAACTGGTAAAAAATGTTATCTTGAACTTTTTGTTTCAATCAAAAAAGGTTGGACAAAAGATAAACAAGGCTTAAAAGATTTAGGTTACGACGTAACTTTCTAAAAGAAGAGGTTTTCCTCTTCACCTTCTAAATAAAGAATCAATAACAATTAAATAAATAAAAATATTATTTTATATCTAGCCTTAAGTTCTTTATTGTATAATTTTTAATAACTAAAAAAATTATATAAATGGATTCCTTTATGATAAATTATATTTCAACAGAAGAAATTTTTTCACTTGAGTTGGATGTTTCAGAAGAAATAGACAATAATAGTTTAAAAAACTTTGTTTTAACATCTTTAAATTTAAATAATAAAGAATACTCAAGTACTGATTTAATTTATGCTACATATTTGCAGGAGTTAAAACAGTATCAAGTAATTCTTATAAATAATCAATCCTCAAAAGCTGAATTTCAAGTATTTGAACTTTTTTATGATGATATTAGTGAAGGATTAGATTTATATCTTACCGATGAGTTTTTTTGTTTATATAAAAATGGTGTTTTTTATTATTACCAAGCTATTGAGTTTTCTTTAACAATCGAAGAATTCCTTGATTTTATAAATAAAAAGTTTAATACAAAGGTAAATAATTATAAAAGAATTCAAAAAGAGGAATTAGAAGAATTAAAAAATAAATATTCTCAAAAAAATAAAAAGAGTAATTTAAAAAATATAAATAAGAAAAAAGATAATAGTTTTATATTTTATATAATTTATCTTTTTTTATTGATATATATTTGTATATATTATATAGAACAAAACAACTCACAAAAAACTGAAAATCCAATAATACAAAATCAAAGTATAAATTATGAAAAGTTTAAAAAAGAACACACTTTTATAAGTCTAGAAAATGATTTTAATGGAATCTTAGAAAATATAAAAAAATATAGTTTACAAATAATATCTTTTGAATATAAAAAACCTAAAATAAAAATTATTCTAAATTCCCAAATTAAAGCAAATTTATATTTATTTTTAAAAGAGTATAAAAAAAGTTTAATTTCATCATCAATATATTTTGATGAAAAAAAAGAATTATATGAGGTAACAGCTTATGTTAACTTATATAAATAATAAATTTATCAATTTGTCATTAAAAACAAAAGTAGAGTTATATATTTTGCCTCTTATGCTTTTATATCTTTTGTATTATCTCTCAAATGGCTTAATTTTTACAGAAAAGCCAATTTTAACAAAAAATAAAATAAATTTTAAAGAGTATGAAAACAAAAAGTTTCAAGGTTCTTTTTTAGAATTATTTTCAAAACTTGAAAATAGTGCAAAAAAAAACAATATAGAAATTCTTTCTTTAAACAACAAGAATAATATTGTTGATTTAAAAATAGAAAGTAACATAAAACAGCTTCCTTTATTTATAAATGAAATTGAAAATATAAATAGTTTTACAAAAATTAATTTAATCACCATGTATGAAAAGAAAGATTTAAATACATATTTCTTTCATTTAAAAATTGATTTAAATAAATTTTATATAAAAAGAATTGAGAAAATTAAACCTATTGTTAAAGAGAATTTTGAGAAGCCAAAAGAAATTGAGATAAGTAAAATACCAATTCCTCAAAATAACTATGAACTAAAAGCAATAATTGCTGAATATATTTTAATAAATGATATTTGGTTAAAAGAAGGTGAAGAAATTGATGGATTTAAAGTTGATGAAATCAATAGAAATTCTATTATTCTAGAAAATAAAAATAAAAAAATAAGATTGGAGTTAGCTAATGAAGAGTATCTTAAAAACATTTATTGATTATTCCTTATTTGATAAGTATGGTATAGATTATTTCACCAAAAATAAAATTATACCCATTTATGAGGATAATATTTATTTAAAAGTTGCAGTTTGTAATAGCTCAAAATTAGAAACAGTAAAAGATGATTTTGATAAATTGATTAGTTTTCAAGAGATTAATGAGCTTGAACTTTTGTTTATTTTAAGTAATCTTGATAAAAAAATAGCTTTATTTGATTTGGCTTCTAAGTCGATTTTTCAAAATAGTTTTGAGAAATATATAAGTGATTTTTTAGAAGAATTATTGCTTTTTTCAGTTGAATTACGAGCTAGTGATATTCATATTGAAAGATACATGGATTTAATTTTATTTAAATTTAGAGTTGATGGAAGATTAAAAACTTTCTTTGCTTTTGAATATAATTTCTTTAAATATATTTCTTCTTATATCAAATTAATTTCAAACTTAGATATTACTCAAGTTAGAATTCCCCTTGATGGAAGATTTTCATTACTTATAAATGAAAAGAATTTTGATTTTAGAGTTTCAACTATGCCTACAATTGATTCTGAGTCAATTGTTTTAAGAGTCTTAGATAATAAAAATATAAATAAGAATCTAAGAACTTTAGGATTATCTTCAAATTTACTTGAAATTTTAAATGAATCATTAAAACTAACTCAAGGTTTGATATTGATTTCAGGACCTACTGGAAGTGGTAAAACTACAACTTTATATTCTATTTTAAAAGAGTTAGATAGTGAAGAAAAAAAGATTATTACCGTTGAAGATCCAATTGAATATAAGATTGATTCAATTTGCCAAGTTGCCATAAACAATAAAATTGGACTTAGTTTTGAACTTGTATTAAAAAATATTCTAAGACAAGATCCAGATGTGATTTTTATTGGAGAAATTAGAGATAAATTTTCCCTAGATATTGCCCTTCAAGCATCTCTTACTGGACATCTAGTAATTGCTAGTATTCATGCTAATAATGCCGTTGAGACTATTTCTAGGCTCGTAGATTTAGATGCAGATCCTTTTTTGATTTCTAGTACATTGAAGCTTATTATGGCACAAAGGTTAGTTTTGAATTATTGTAATTTTTGTAAAGCAAATGGATGTGAAAAATGTAATTTTACAAAATATTATGATAGATCAAATATTGCTGAAATTCTAAGAATTGATGAGAAAATATCTTCTTTTATATTTAAAAAATCTGATATAAATGAAATAAAAGATTATTTGAAAACTATAAATTTTAAGACAATGTTAGATGATGGGAAACAAAAAGTTGAAGAAAATATTACATCTTTAGATGAAGTTTATAAAGTAATATCGTACTAATGAAAAAATATAAAATAAAATATCAAGATGCAAGTTTCATAAAAGAAATTATAATTGAGAGTAGTAATATTTCAAATGAGAAACTTCCTAGAAATATAATTAGTATAGAAGAGTATAAAAAAACATTTGACTTAAACTATTTTAATAAAAAAAGAATAAGTGATAAAAAATTAGACCTACTTTTTTATGAATTAAACTTGATGTTACAAGCTAATATCAATATAAATGATGCCCTAGATATTTTGATAAAAAATAAAAAAGACAAAAATATCCTAGAATTTCTAAGAGCTATTAAATATAGTTTATCAAATGGAAAATCAATAAGTGAAAATCTAGATAATTTCAAGCTTAATCATATAGTTTTGTCTTTTTTAGAAATATCTCAAACCTATGGAAATCTATCTTCAAACATGAAAGCTTTGAGTCAATTATTAACTGAAGATTCCCAAATTAAAAAGAGTTTTATAAAAGCAATAACATATCCAATAATTTTAATTATTAGTTTTTTTATTTCATTAATATCAATTTTTACATTTGTTATTCCAAAGTTTAAAATGATTTTTGAGCAAAGTGAAAATCAATTGCCTCTAGCTACTGAAATATTATTGAAAACTCAATATATTTTAGAAAACTATGCTTACTTAATTTTTTTGTTTTTATTAGTATTTGCTTTAGGGTTTATATCTTTTTATAAATATAATAAGAATTTTGAATATTTAATTCATAAACTTTTAATTGAAAAAATATTTTTAGTTAAAGATGTTTATTTAAATATGCAACTTTATAAACTGTTTTTAGTAATAGATATAATGTTAAAATCAAATTATGAATTTCATAAAGCATTTATTTCTTCAAAGATTTTATTAAAAAACAAATATTTGTTAGATAAAATAAGATTAATTGATAACTTATTGCAAAATGGAAAAAGTATCAATGACTCTTTTTCAAAAACAAATATATTTGATGATATAGTTTTAAATCTTATAAATACAGGAGAGATCTCAAACTCTTTGAGTATTACTATAGATGAAATAAGAAAGATTTATAAAAATAGATTTTATGATAAAATGAATTTACTAACGTCTTTAATACAGCCTATATTTTTGATTATAATGATGGCTTTAATACTTTGGATTGTATTGGCAATATTTATGCCTATTTGGAATATGGGAACCATGATAAATGTTTGAAAAGGAGTATCTTTGATTAATTGTTATATAAAAAAAGGAAACAAACTTTTTGTAGTTGAAGGTATTGACTCTTTAGATAACATCGAAAATAAAAATGATGTAATTTGGATTGATATGCTTCTTCCAACTCTTGAAGAAGTTAAAGCTATTGAAAGTTTATTTGATATGAAGTTCTCTACAAAACAAGAGAGTGAAGAAATTGAGTTAAGTTCAAGATATAGAGAAGAAAAAAATAAAATAGAAATAAATAGTTATTTTTTAGTTGATGATTCTAAATCCCCATATAATGAAACAGTGTCATTTATTTTACAAGGTACTTTATTAATATCAGTTAGATATAAAAAACTTGAAAGTTTTAATATCTTTATAGAAAAACTTATGTTGTTGCCAAGAGAGTTTAAAAATGGCTATTCAATTTTTTGTAAGATTATTGATATTAGAATTGATGCGGATGCTGATACTATTGAAAATTTATCTAAAGAAATAACAAAAATTAGAAAACACGTTTTTACAGATTATTCAAATGATGACCAAGAAATACTGGAAAAAATTTCTACATTTGAAGATTTAAATATGATTATAAGAGAAAATTTAACAGATAAACAAAGAATATTAACTTCACTTTTAAAATCTCAAAAATTTATAGATGATAAAAATGATTTGCCTATTATGTTAAAAGATATTAAATCATTAATTGACCATACAAATTTTAATTTTGAAAGATTAGATTATCTTCAAAATATATTTATTGGTATTTTAAGTATTGAACAAAATAAAGTTATGAAAATATTTACAATTGTAAATGTAATGTTTTTACCACCCACACTAATAGCAAGTATTTATGGGATGAACTTTGAGTTTATACCTGAATTACATTGGGAATATGGTTATATTTTTTCAATTACTTTTATGATAATAGCAGCTATTACACCTATTGTAATATTTAAAAAGAAGGGATGGATTTAGTAAGTTAACTAAATTTAAATAAAATAAAAAAAGATAATAAATTTAAAGGAAAAGTTTAATGAGTAGTGATATAGAGTTTGAAAATGCAATTAAAAAAATGCTTGAGCATGTTGGTGAAGATATAAATCGAGAAGGTTTACAAGATACCCCAAGTCGTGTTAGAAAAGCTTATGAGTTTATGTGCAGTGGATATAAACAAGATCCAAAAGAGATTATACAAAAAGCTCTTTTTACATCAACAAATGATGAAATGGTTGTGGTAAAAGATATAGAATTTTATTCACAATGTGAACATCATATGTTACCAATTATAGGAAAAGCACATGTGGCTTACATTCCAAATGGAAAAGTTATTGGACTTAGTAAAATACCAAGAGTTGTAGATGTTTTTGCAAGAAGATTACAAATACAAGAACAATTAACTGAGCAAATTTGTGATGCTTTAAATGAGCACTTAAAACCAAAAGGTGTTGCTGTTATGATTGATGCACGTCATATGTGTATGGAAATGAGAGGAGTTGAAAAGATTTGTTCAACAACTGTTACTTCAGCATTAAGAGGACTTTTTAAATCTAATAAGAAAACAAAAGATGAGTTTTTATCAATAGTTTCGAACTCTTTACGTAAATAAAATCAATAGAAATTTTCTATTGATTTAAATGTAATTATAGATAAATTTTTTAGAAAGATTCTAAATCTTGTATGTCACTTTCCGATATGTTTTCAAGTTTTCTTTCTATGGTATCCAAAAATTCATTTCTATTTTTTTCATCCATATTATTTTGAATAATTTCTAATATATAACTTATTCCATTTGCATTGATTTTTTTTATGTTAGCAAGATAGTGAACAAAAGCTATAATCTTTATATCATTTATAGAGTAAAGTTTTTTAACAATGTTGTTTTTTAAGGGAAATAATTTTTTATCTTCATACATTTTTAATGTACGAATTTTTGCATTTAAAAGTTCAGAAATACTACTTAAAGGTAGAATATCTTTATTATTATTTAGTAAAGCCATTTATCCCCTTCTTATTATAAAATATTTATTTCACTTTTATTAGTAATTCTATCAAGTTTAGTTGGAATTGTTCTATTAGCATTTTTTACTTCATCATCAAATATTTTCTGAATACTTTTACTATTTGCTAAGAACGTAGCTTTTTCTTTTGCTTCTAATCCATCAACTTTAGGTTTTGTTAAGACAGTCATAGCATCAATTGCTGTACCATTCTTGTACAAACCTAAATGTAAATGTGGTCCAGAACTAAGTCCTGTATTTCCAACATAGCCTATATGTTCGCCTTTTTTTATACTTTGACCTTGTCTAATTCCTTTTGCAAAACCATTTTGATGAGCATATAATGTTTTATATCCATTACCATGATTTATAATTATAGTTTTGCCATAGCCACCTTTTGTCCCTGCAAATTCGATTCTTCCATCTCCTGCTGCATAAATAGTTCTTCCTCTTGGTGCTGCAAAATCTGTTCCTAAATGGGCTCTATATCTTTTTAAAACGGGATGCCATCTTTTTTTTGTAAAAACACTAGAGATTCTTTGATAAGTAAGTGGAATTTGGAAAAAATATGATTTTGTAAATCCAATACCTTTTTCATCATAATACTTATCATCTTTTTCATGTTTAAATCTAAAATAAGGTTTTCCTGAAATCTCAACCATGGCAGCAGTTAAATCAGGAAGTCCATGAGGTTTTCCTAAGTAAACTTTTCTTGAATATTTTAAAGCAATAAAATCACCTTTTTGCATTTTTCTAAAATTTACACTATCTTTAAAAAGTGATTTGATAACTGCAGCTAATGTTACATCACCTGTAGCTTTTAATATATCATGAGATACTGATTCTGTAATTTCTATTGCAACTGTTTCATTATATTCTGTATAGTTAATAGGTAATGTTTGGAATTTAAATTCATTATTTATATCTTTATAAACGTGAATTTGAATATCATCTGATACAGGAATTAATACTTGATTTAATGAACCATCATCTTCTGTATATAGATAATATGTTCTGTCTGCTTCTATTTCTGAACATAATTCTTTATCTTCTTTTTCTAAATCAAAATATAGTTTTTGAGATATTGAATATTTATCTAAAAAAGTTAAAAAACTTTCTCCTTTTGGCCAAGGTAACTCTTCTACTTGAGCAGAATATAGCATATTAAAAAATATAATAATTGATAGGATAATTTTTTTCATTAGTGTGTCACTTTTTTATTAAATAATTAGGTCAAGTATTATACAATGGCGCAACTTAAAGATAAATATGGAGTAAGAGTTGTTTAGAATTATAATTTTTTTAGTGATTTCATTAAATATATATGCTAGTGATTTAGTAAATTTATATAGAATGCAAGGCCTAAATTCAGTAGAAATTGAGATTGAGAAAACTTTAAGAGATGAGAACTATTGGAAAGAATATTTAAAAGATAAAAATGTAGATTATGGTTATTATGAATATAAGAAATATATACTTTTGACACAAAAAGATCAGTCAGAAATCTCACTTTTTGAAGTTGTGAATAATGATTTTAAGTTAGTTTTGAGAAATAATGTAATTACAGGTGAAAATGAAGGTGATAAATATACAGAAGGCGATAAAAAAACTCCTGAAGGTTCTTATGATCTAATTGAAAAGAAAACAGGCTTAGATCAATTTTATGGACCATTTGCTCTAGTAACTTCTTATCCTAATGTTTTTGATCAAAGTCTTAATAAAAACGGCTATGGTATTTGGATTCATGGTAAGCCATTTAGTGGAGAAAGAGAAAGTGTAACCAAAGGTTGTATTGCTTTAGATAATGCAGAATTAGAGAATTTAGAAAAAAATTTAGATTTAAATAAAACTATTTTAATTACAACACCTAGTCAGTTTAAAAAAGCTACAAAAGATGAAATGGCACTTATTTTAACTACAATTTTCAAATGGAAAGATGCTTGGAAATATTCAAAATTTAATGAATATATATCTTTTTATTCTACAGAATTTAAAAAAGCTGATAAATCAGGTTTTGCTGAGTTTAAAGATTACAAAGAAAGAATCTTTGCTAAAGATGAAAAGAAAACAATAAAATTCTCAAATATTGATATTTCACCATATCCAAATTCACTTGGAAAAAATATGTTTAGAATTTTTATGGATGAAGAATATTTAAGTCCTGCTATAAAATTTATTGGAAAAAAAGAGCTATTTATTGAAATAATAAATAACGAAGTAAAAATTCTATCTGAGGATTAAAACTATATTTAACTCTTTTTAGATATAATCGCCTTAAAATAATAACCATATTTTAAGGCTAAAGATGCAAAAACAAGAGATGAACCTTCAAGAGATAGCACTTGCTCACTCTCTAACACTTGAAGAATTTGAAAATATTAAAGAAATTTTAGGAAGAGAACCAAACTATGTAGAAATTGGTATTTTCTCTGCTATGTGGTCTGAGCATTGCTCATATAAATCAAGTAAAAAATATTTAAGTGGTTTCCCTACAAAAGCTCCGTGGGTTATTCAAGGTCCAGGTGAGAATGCTGGTGTTATTGATATCGGTGATGGATATGCTGCTGTATTTAAAATGGAGTCACATAATCATCCTTCTTTTATTGAACCTTACCAAGGTGCTGCAACTGGTGTTGGTGGAATTTTAAGAGATGTATTTACAATGGGAGCACGTCCAATTGCTAATATGAACTCAATTAGATTTGCTTCAATTGAAGGAAATTCTGAAACTGCAAAAAAACATAGATTTCTTTTAAGAGGCGTAGTTGCTGGTATTGGTGGATATGGTAACTGTATGGGAGTTCCTACAATTGGTGGAGAAACTACTTTTGAAGAGTGTTATGCTGGAAATAATCTTGTAAATGCATTTACCGTAGGTCTTGCAAAATCTGATGAAATTTTCCTAGGAAAAGCCGAAGGTTTAGGAAATCCTGTAATGTACGTTGGTTCAAAAACTGGACGTGATGGATTAGGAGGTGCAGTAATGTCAAGTGCAGCATTTACAGAAGATTCTGAATCAAAAAGACCAACTGTTCAAGTTGGAGATCCATTTACTGAAAAATTACTTTTAGAAGCTTGTTTAGAGTTATTTAAAACAGATTTAATTGTTGGTATTCAAGATATGGGTGCTGCTGGACTTACTTCGTCTTCATTTGAAATGGCAGGAAGATCAGGTTCTGGAATGATTATGCATTTAGATAAAGTTCCAGCACGAGAAGAGGGTATGACTCCTTATGATTTCATGCTTTCTGAATCTCAAGAAAGAATGCTTATTTGTGCTAAAAAAGGTTGTGAACAAGCAATTATTGATATTTTTGAAAAGTGGGAATTAGATGTTGCTGTTATTGGTGAAGTTACTAATACTGGAAATATGGAATTATTCTGGCATGGTGAAAAATGTGCGGAAGTTCCTGTTCAACCAGTTTCTGAGCAAGCACCAGTTTTAGATAGACCAACAAAAAAACCAGCATATTTAGATGGAATTGAAGACATCTCTTTAGATAAAGAGATTTCAAATCAAGCTGCATTTGATGATTTATTTTCTGATATGGAAGTTGTTGATAAATCTTGGCTTTATTCTCAATATGATTCAATGGTTCAAACAAACACAATTAAAGGTCCAGGTAAACTTGATGGTTCAAGCATTAGAATCAAAGAGACTGGGAAAGCTTTATCAATGAGTGCTGATTGTAATACAAGACTTTGTTATATTAATCCAGAATTAGGAGCAGCAGCAGCTGTTATGGAATCTGGAAGAAATGTTGCAATGACGGGAGCTGTTCCAAAAGCAATTACAGATTGTTTAAATTTTGGAAATCCTACAAATCCTGAAGTTATGTGGCAATTTGCAGCTTCTTGTGAAGGTATTAAAAAAGCTTGTAAAGAGTTAAATACTCCTGTTATTGGTGGAAATGTATCTTTATACAATGAAACAAATGGAGTAGGGGTTTTCCCAACACCTTCAATTGCAATGGTTGGAGTGAATGAAGATGCAAATAAAGTATTACCTTCTTGTGTTCAAGAAAATGGAAATATTTTATATATTTTAGGTGAAACAAAATCTGAATTTGGTGCATCGCTTTATATGAAAAAAATGTATGGAAAAGTAGCTGGAACTCACCCTGAAGTTGATTTTACAAAAGAATTAGCTTTATGGAATACAGTAATTGAAGCAAATAAACTTGGATTATTAAAAGCTGCAAAAGATGTTAATGTTGGTGGAATTGCAGTTTCATTAGCAAAAATGGCAGTTGTTGGACAAAAAGGTGTTGAAGTATCTATTTCATTAGATGATTCAAAAGATATTTTCTCTGAGTCATTAAGTAGAGCAATTGTTGAAGTAAGACCAGAAAATTGTGAAGCATTTGAAAAAGTTGCAAACACTTATAATATTGAGTGTTCAAAAATTGGTCAAGTTACAGGAGACAAAATCTCTATAAATGATATTTATAAAGAATTAGACAAAGTATCTTATGTTTATTTCAATAGATTTAAACAAGTAATTGAGCAAGATTTATAAGGTTTATGACCTTTAAGCCAAACTTCATATTGAGGTTTGGCTTTTTTTATTTGTAATTATATAGTAGGAGAAATATATTAAATGAGAGCATTAATTAGTGTTAGTGATAAAAGTGGTGTTGAAAATTTTGCTAAAGAACTTGTAGCATTAGGTTATGAAATCATCAGTACTGGTGGAACATATAATAAACTTAAAGATGCAGGAATTGCAGTAATTGAGGCAAATGAAGTTACAAAGTTTCCTGAGTGTTTTGAAGGAAGAGTTAAAACTTTAAATCCTTATATCCATGGTGGAATTTTACATAGACGAGATAAACAATCTCACCTTGACCAAGCTCGTGAATTAGGTGTTGAAGGTATTGATTTAGTTTGTGTAAATTTATATCCATTTAAAGCAACTATTGAAAAAACTGATGATTTTGAAGAGATTATTGAAAACATCGATATTGGTGGACCAGCGATGGTTAGAAGTGCTGCTAAAAACTTTGATTCAGTAATTATTGTTACAGATGTTGCTGATTATGATTTAGTATTAAATAATCTTAAAAATGATACTAACACTGTTGAATTTAGAAGAGATCTGATGATTAAAGCGTATGAACACACAGCTGCTTATGATTCAATGATTGCAAATTATATGAATAAAAGATTTAATGGTGGAATGGGTGCTAAACAATTTATTGTTGGATCAAAAGTATTTGATACAAGATATGGAGAAAATCCTCACCAAAAAGGTGCATTATACGAATTTGATACACAGTTTTCAAATAAATTTAAAACTGTAAAAGGTGAGGCATCATTTAATAATATGGGAGATATTAGTGGAGCTGCTAGAATTGCTGCTGCATTTGGAAAAGATAAAGCTGTATGTATTGTAAAACATGGAAACCCATGTGGTTTTGCAATTAAAGATACATTATTAGAATCTTATGTTGAAGCACTTAAATGTGATCCTGTTTCTGCATTTGGTGGAGTAGTTGCTGTTAATGGATGTGTTGATAAAGAACTTGCAGTTAAAATGAATGAAATCTTTTTAGAAGTTGTATTTGCAGCTAGTTTTACACCTGAAGCTGTTGAAGTATTTGAATCTAAAAAAAGAATTAAACTGTTTGAGCAAGGTACACAGTATTTAGAACTTGCAAATGATGCAATTGACTTCAAAAGAGTTGATGGTGGATTTGTATTTCAAGATGCCGATAAAGTAAAAGAAGATGAAGTTAGAAATTCTGAGTTAAAATCAACAAGAATTGCAACGGAACAAGAAGTAAAAGATATGGAAATTGCATATAAAATAGCTTCATTAACAAAATCAAACTGTGTAGTTTATGTTAAAAATTCAGCAATGGTAGCTGTTGGTATGGGAATGACTTCAAGAGTAGATGCAAGTAAAGCTGCTTTAAGAAAAGCTGAAGATATGGGTCTTGATGTTACAGGTGCTGTTTTAGCTTCAGAAGCATTTTTCCCATTTAGAGACTCTATTGATGCAGCTGCCCAAGCAGGTGTAAAATGTGTGATTGAGCCAGGTGGTTCAATTAGAGATGATGAAATTATTGAAGCTGCAAATGAATATGGAATGGCTTTATACTTTTCAGGAATTAGACACTTTTTACATTAGAAATAATTTTACATTAACATCATAAATTTTTATTTATGATGTTAATTTTCTTTTATATTTTATATTCTTTTGATATACTCCTTACTTTATATAATGGAGCCCATCTTGAATATTACTAAATTTAGATTTTATATCATTTTCTTTTTGATTTTTTTTACTTCCTCTTTATATTCTCAAAATCTTAAAAAAATAACTCTACAACTTTCATGGTTTGATCAGTTTCAATTTGCTGGATATTATATGGCAAAAGAAAAAGGATTTTACAAAGATTTAGGTCTTGATGTTGAAATAAAACCTTTTGAATTTGGTATTGATATTCCAAAAGAGGTTAGTGATGGGAAAATTGATTTTGCAGTAGGACGTGAAACACTAATTTTAGAGCGAACAAAAAATAGAAATATAGTTGCTCTTTATGCACTTTTTCAAGCAACACCTTTGATTCTAATGAGTACAAAAGAATCAGGAATTAATAGTATAAATGATTTCTCAAATAAAAATATTATGACTACAATCGATGATTCAAGTGAAGTTTCATTAAAAGCTATGATTATTTCAAATAAAGTAAAAATAGAAGATTTACATTTTTTAAAACATACTCATAATATAAATGATTTGTTAGATAGAAAAACAGATATTATTTCTGCATATATTTCAAAAGCACCATTTGAACTTCAAAAAAAAGGTATAGAATATAATATCTTTGATCCAAAAAAATTTGGATTTGATATGTATAGTGATATGCTTTTTACAAGTGAAAGCTTAATAAATAGTGATTTAAATACAGTTTTACTTTTTAAAAAAGCATCTTTAAAGGGTTGGGAATATGCTTATTCAAATATTGAAGAGAGTGTAAATGTAATTTTGCAAAAATACAATTCTGAAAATTTAAAAAAAGATGAATTAATTTATGAGGGAAAAGAATTAAAAAAGCTTTCATATTTTAATACTGTAAATTTAGGTGAAATTAAAAAAGATAAAATTCAAAGAATATATGATTTATACAATTTAATGGGTTTAATTCCAACTCCTGTAGATTTAGATAAATTTGTATTTGATTTAAATAATCTAAAAAATTTAACTTTCTCAGAATCTGAACTTAAATATTTAGAAAGAAAAGATAATTTAAGTATGTGTGTTGTTCCCAATGCTATGCCTTTTAGTGATATAAAAAATGATGAGTTTATTGGATTTGTAGCTGATTATATGCATTTAATTGAAGAGAAAATCAAAAAGCCAATTAATTTAATACCTACTGAAAGTTGGGCTGAATCTTTAAAATTTGCACAAGATGGAAAATGTGATATTTTACCATCTGCTGTTTGGACAGATGAAAGAGATGATATGTTTAGTTTTACTAAGTCATATTTAAATATCCCTTTTGTTCTTTTAACAAAAACTGATACTACTTTTATTAATAATATTAGCTCTTTAAAAAATAAAAAAATATCTATAGTAGAGAGTTATACAATAATTAATATCTTAAAAGAAAAATATAAAAATATAGAATTTATAGAAGTAAAAGATATTGATGAAGGTATAAAAAAAATTTTAGATGGTGAAACTTTTGGTCATATTGATGGGGTTTCTACTGCATGGTACAAAATACAAACTAAATATTTAACAAAAATATCAATCTCTTCTAAGCTTGACGAAAATGTAGATATTTCAATAGCCACAAGTCATGATGATATATTATTTGGTATCTTTCAAAAAGCTGTTTTAAGTATTGATGAATATACTAAAAATGAAATACTTAATAGATGGACTTTTACAGAATATAAAAAAGATTTTGACTATTCTATAATTTGGAAAATATTAATCATTATTATTTTAATATTTATGGCACTTCTATATCGACAAAGGCTTTTAAAAAGATTAAATGAATCATTAATTGACAAGGTTCATCAAAAAACAAAAAAATTAAGGGAAGTTAATAATAAACTAGAAGAAAGAATAAAAAAAGAAGTAGATGAAAATCTTAAAAAAGATAGACTTTTATCTCAGCAACAAAAAATGGTTTCTATGGGACAAATGATAGAAAATATTGCTCATCAATGGCGACAACCCTTATCTCTGATTACAACTAGTGTTAGTGGTTTAAAAATAAAAAAAATGTTAGGAGAGTTAGATGATGATTTTTTTAATAAAACTCTTGATTCTGTAATTAATACATCACAATATTTATCCACAACAATTGATGATTTTAGATATTTCTTTAAGCCACAAAGAGAAAAAGAAGATTTTTATTTAGAGCATTGTTGTAGTAGAACTATTGATTTATTACAAGCAAATTTTATGGAAAATAATATAAAAATAATATGTAATATAAATGATGTAAAAGTAAATGGTTATGAAACAGAGTTAATTCAAGTTTTAATTAATCTTTTAAATAATTCAAAAGATGCTTTAGAATCATTAGAAGATGATAAAAAATTAATTTTTATTGATATAACAAGAGAAAATAAAAAAGCAGTGATTAAAATAAAAGATAATGCAGGTGGAATAGATGAAGAAATAGTAGATAAAATTTTTGAACCTTATTTTACAACTAAACATCAAGCACAGGGTACAGGAATTGGACTTTATATGTGCCAAGAAATTATCCATAAACATATGAATGGTTATATTGATATTTCAAATACAGAATTTAAATATAATCACAAAATCTATAAAGGAACTTTAGCTATTATAATTTTAGATATAGTTAAATAAAATATTTTATTAATTTTGTAATAATCTTTAGCTATAATTTAACCAATATATATATTAGGATAATTATTGAATTGGTTAGATATAGATAAAGCTCACGTTTGGCATCCTTATAATGCATTACCTTCAAAAACAAAAATACTTCCTGTTAAAAGTACAAATAGAACATCAATTTTTTTAGAAAATGGAAAAGAACTTATTGATGGTATGAGTTCATGGTGGAGTGCTATTCATGGTTATAATCATCCAAAATTAAATGAAGCATTAAAAAAACAAATTGATATTATGCCTCATATTATGTTTGGTGGACTGGCTCACGAACAAGCCTCTATCTTGTCTAAAAAACTTGTAGATTTAACAGGACTTAATAGCGTTTTTTTATGTGATAGTGGATCAGTTTCAGTTGAAGTTGCTTTGAAAACGGCAATACTTTATCAAAAAGCTAAAGGTTTAAAGAAATATAAATTTCTAGCTTTACAAAATGCATACCATGGTGATACCTTAGGAGCTATGAGCGTATGCGATCCAAATAATTCTATGCATAGTATTTATGGTACATATTTGAGTGAACATTTTTTTACAAAAGCACCTGAATTGGGATTTGAAAGTGATTGTTCAAAATCAATTGAAGCATTAGAAAATTTACTTAAAAAACATCATAATGAAATTGCTGGATTTATTCTTGAACCAATCGTTCAAGGTGCAGGTGGAATGAGAATATATAATCCTACTTACTTAAAAAAAGCAAGAGAGCTATGTACTAAGTATGATATTTTATTAATCGCAGATGAAATAGCAACAGGTTTTGGACATACAGGAAAAATGTTTGCGTGTGAATGGGCTTGTATAAAACCAGATATTATGACTGTTGGAAAAGGATTAACGGGTGGTTATATGACCATGGCTGCTATGATTACATCTAAAAATGTGAGTGATATTATTTCAAACAGCGAAATTGGTGTTTTGATGCATGGACCAACTTTTATGGCTAATCCTTTAGCTTGTAGTGTTGCAAATGCAAGTATTGATTTATTAAAAGATTCTTCTTGGGAAAGAAATGTAAATAATATTGAAAAAATTTTTGTAAGTGAACTTGAAAAGATAAAAAAATTAGATTTAGTAAAAGATATTAGAAATATTGGAGCCATTGGAGTAATTGAATTAAAAGATGATTGTTATGCTCAAGAGATTCAAGATTATTGTGTACAAAATGGTGTTTGGATAAGACCTTTTGGAAGATTAATTTATTCAATAGTTGCATATAGTATAAAAGAAGATGATTTAAGAAAAATTGTAAGAACAATGTATGAAGCAATAAAATCAATAAAGAAAAAATGAATGAAGAAAAATAATTTAAAAGAATTAATATCAAATTTACCAAAACACCCAGGTGTTCTTGGGCGACAAAGACTTTTTAATAGTGCAGTTTTAATTCCTCTTGTAAAAATAAAAGGTGAATATCATCTGTTATTTCAAAAAAGAGCAGCACATATAAGACAAGGCGGAGATATTTGTTTTCCTGGTGGTGGATTTGAAAAAGGTGTTGATAAAGACTTTAAAGATACTGCTCTTAGAGAAACAAAAGAGGAGTTAGGTATTGATAAAAAAGATATAAAAATTTTAGGGCAACTTGACACGTATATGGCACCTATTGGGACAGTTATAGAATCTTTTGTTGCAAGAATTAAGAAAAAAGCTTATAAAAATATGAAAATTGATTTTAATGAAGTTGAAAAAACAATTGTAATTCCTATCTCTTTTTTTAAAGATAATGAGCCTGAAGAATATACTTTATCACATGAGATACAACCTTATAAGTATAACAAAGATGGACAAAAAGAGATTTTATTTCCAGTTGAAGAGTTAGGCCTTCCTGAAGCTTATAAAAAACCTTGGGGAAATAAACAACACAAAATCTGGGTTTATAAATATGATGGTGAAGTAATTTGGGGAATTACTTCAGTTTTAATAAGAGATGTTATTGAAAAATATTAAATAGTTATTACAGACCAAGTATCATCTTTTAAAGCTTTTGTTAAAAGCTCACCTGTATGTATGATTTCTATATTTAATTCTTCTAATATAGAAATTGCATCATAATCTTCAACACAAACAACACAAGCACTCATTTTTACACCGGTTTTTTGTATTTTCTTTAACTGTTCTTGAATTTGTAGATTATTTTTAGCAAGTAATATAGATGGACCCCAAAGCATTAAGTGAGCAGTTTTCCAATAATCTCGCTCTAAAATAACTGATGAATATAAAAGTGGGAATTTATTAGCCACTTCTATGTCACCATTTGTCCAAACTATCAATAAATTGTCTTTCATTTAAAATGCCTTTAGTTATAATTTTTTTTTAATTATATAATAAATCTTTTAAAGGTAGAAAATGAATAAAATAGTATTAGACAATAGTGAGATATTTCCATCAAAAGTTGTGTGTATTGGACGAAATTATATGGATCATATTGCTGAGTTAAATAATGAAGTTCCAGAAGAAATGGTGTTTTTTATAAAACCAAATTCAGCTATTAGTGATAAATTAGTTTTTCCAAAAGGACAAAATTCTTGCCATTATGAAGCGGAAATTTCTTTTTTAATTGAAGATAATAAAATATCTGCTGTTGCTTTTGGTTTAGATTTAACACTAAGAGAAGTTCAAAGTAAGTTAAAAGAGAAAGGACTTCCTTGGGAAAGGGCTAAATCTTTTAATAATGCAGCTGTTTTTTCAGATTTCGTAAGTTTCGATGGGGATGTAACAAAACTAGAAATTGAGTTATATATAAATGGTGAATTGAAACAAAAAGGTGATTATTCGCTAATGATAAATAAACCAAATGAAATAATAAAAGAAGCTAATACTTTTATTAGTTTTGAAAATGGGGATATTCTAATGAGTGGAACACCTAAAGGTGTTGGTTCTTTTAAAATAGGAGATGTTTTTATTGGAAAAATAATTTATAATTCAGAAATTATTATAGAAAAATCATTCGAAGTTTTATAATAAATGTGGTTATAATATTATCAAATTAAAAAAGGAATATCATGAAGTATTTATTATTAATAATATTTTTTGTGAATGCTCTTTTTTCTTCTGTTAATATTGATAAAGAAGTTACTTTTACTAAAGATGAACTTGAATGGATTAAAAATAATCCTATAATAAAAGTAGGAGCAGATTCCGACTGGCCTCCTTTTGAATATACAGATATAACTGGTATGTATCAAGGAATTGCTTCAGATTATTTAAAACTACTTAGTAAATATACAGGTTTAAAATTTGAAGTGGATTCCGCTGATTGGTTTAGTATAATAACAAAAGCCAGAGAAAAAAAATTAGATATGCTAGCTTGTGTTGCAAAAACTCAAGATAGAAAAGAGTATTTAAATTATACAAGCCCATACTTAACAATTGATGTGGTTGTTATTGCTAAAAAAGAGCTCAAAATAAAAGAATTCGATGAAATAAAAAATTATGTTGTTGCTGTTCAGCAAGGTAATTTTGTCCATGAAAATTTAATTAAGAAATATCCGAACATTAAATTTATTTTTGCTAAATCAAATAAGGATGCATTTGATTTAGTTTCTTATGGTAAAGCTGATATTTTTATTGGAAATATGCCAGTATTTTCCTATTTTGTTGAAAAAGAGTTATATACAAATATAGAAGTTAAATTCAAAGCAGATTTTGACAAAATAGATTTATCAATGGCTGTTTTAAAAGAGAATAAAATTTTATTTAATATCATTGAAAAAACAATGCCTTTTATTATAAAAAATGAAAAAGAAGAAATAAATAAAAAGTGGATATTTGAATTAAAAGAAAAAAATAACTCATCAAAATTCACAGAAGATGAACTCTTATGGCTAAAAGAAAATTCTAAACTTCTAGTTTCAGGGGATCCTTATTGGCCACCATACTCTTTTTATAATGAAAAGGGTCAATATATAGGAATAATTCCTGATTTAGTAAATGAAGTTTTTAGAGATAGTGGAATTGTTTTAGAATATGTTAAAACTGATAAATGGTCAGATACAATAGATTTAATAAAAAATAAAAAACTAGATTTGATTGATGCGATTTCTTATTCCCAAAATAGAAATGAATATTTAAATTTTTCAGATAAATATATTGGTGCAGAAATAGTAATAATAGCTAATAATAAAGAAGATAAGTATATTAATTCTTTTCATAATATAAGTAAAAAAAGAATAGCGACAGTAAAGGGCTATTCAATTATTGAAGAAATAAAAAGAGATTATACAGATATTGATAAAATTATAGAGTATAACAATCCTTTAGAAGGTTTAAAAGCTTTATCAAACTCACAAATTGATTATTTCATCTTAGATATACCTTCTTTTGAATTTTATAGTAAAAAATTTAGCCTTAGTAACTTAAAAATTGTTGGACCATCAGGATATGATTATAATTATGGTTTTGGTATTCAAAAAGAAAACTTGCAATTATTATCTATTGTAAATAAATTATTAAATACTATTTCAATGGAAAAAAAAGATGAAATATATAGAAAATGGATTAAAGTTGATTTTGAAGAAAAAATTGATTATGAAATAATATGGAAAATAATTACATTTGCAATATTTATATTAGCAGGCACTATTTATTGGAATAGAAAATTAAAATTAGAAATTTATAAAAAAGAAGAGATACAAAAAGAGCTAGAAAAAGAACGAAATTATATAAAATCTCTAAATGTTGAATTGAAAAAATCAAATGAACTTGCACAAAATGCAGCAAAACAAAAAAGTGAATTTCTAGCTAATATGAGCCATGAAATAAGAACTCCTATGAATTCAGTTATAGGATTTGCAGAAATATTATATAAAGAAATAAATGATCCAATACATAAAGAGTATCTAAATTCAATAAAAAAAGGTGGAAATGCATTACTTAGAATAATAAATGATATTTTAGATCTTTCAAAAATAGAGGCAGGGAAATTAGAAATAAAAAAAGAAGCGGTAAATCCTAGAAGTTTATTTTTAGAAATTGAATCAATATTTCATGCAAAAATAATAAGTAAAAATATAACGTTTATTTTGGAAATTGATAAAAATATTCCAAAATTTATTATTATTGATGGAGTTAGAATACGACAAATATTGTTTAACTTAATTGGGAATGCACTTAAATTCACAGAAAATGGACATATTAAATTAAAAGTTGAGAGTATATTTAAAGATAAAATAAAAAGTAAATTAGATTTAAAATTTATAGTTGAAGATACAGGAATTGGGATTGAAGAAAAGAACTTAGAAAGTATTTTTAATGCATTTGAACAACAAAATAATCAAGATGTTGCAAAATATGGAGGAACAGGTTTAGGATTGTCTATTTGTACAAAATTAGTTCATATGATGAATGGTAAAATTAAAGTAGAAAGTAAAAGAAATAAAGGTTCACTTTTTACTGTAATTTTAAAAGATATATCTGTAAGTTCAATGGAAAAAGAGATTGTTTCAGAAAAATTAAGCTCTTTTAATATTAATTTTGAAAAAGCTAAAATATTAGTAGTAGATGATGTAGAAGAAAATATAAAATTAATACAAGCTAGTTTAAAAGATTTTGATTTTGATTTAATAATAGCAAAAAATGGAAAAGAATCAATAGATATATTAAAAAATGTAAATGTAGATTTAATACTTATGGACTTACGAATGCCAGTTATGAATGGTTATGAAGCAGCAGCTATAATTAAAGCTGATACAAAATTAAAAGCAATTCCTTTGATTGCATTAACAGCTTCTGTTATGGGAAAAGATTTAGAAAAAGTTTCAGAATTTGGCTTTGATGGATACTTAAGAAAACCAGTTATAATAGATGATTTAATTGAAGAATTAAGTAAACACTTGAAATATTATTTTATAAATCAAAATTTAATTGAAGAAAATAATTCACAATTAATTAATTCAAGAAATTTACAAATTGTTTTAGATTTATTAGAAAACGATTTAAAAAAAGAGTGGATGGATATTAAAAATGGAGGAGATTTTTCTTTAATAGAAGAATTTGCAAATAAATTAAATGCTTTAGCAATTGATCAAAATATTTTTATACTAAAAGATTATGCAGAACAATTAATAAAAAATATTAACTCCTTTGATATTGAAAAAGTTGATTATTTGATGAATACATATATAGAATTAATTAATAATTTAAAGGCAAAAATTGGAAATGAATAATAAAATTTTAATTGTAGATGATACTCCAATAAATATACAAATGGCAATGAATATTTTAAAAGATCAGGGGTATAAGATGTTTTATGCTAAAAGCGGTGAAATGGCACTTAAAATAATTCTTGAAAATAATTTTGATTTAATATTATTAGATATTATGATGCCAGAAATGAATGGTTTTGAAGTATGTAATAAACTAAAAAATAATGAAAATACTAAAAATATACCAATAATTTTTCTTTCTGGGAAAGATTCAACTCAAGATATTGAACAAGCTTATGAAGTTGGTGGAATAGATTATATTGTAAAGCCATTTATTACAATAGAATTAATTACTAAAGTTAATTCATATGTTAGATTAAAACAATTAGAAGACAAATTTGAAATTTTGAAAGGTTAATTATGCATAAAAAATATGAAAATAAAATATTAATAGTTGATGATGATGCAAAAAATTTACAAGTTGCTATGAATATATTAAAAGATTATAATGTAATTTATGCACAAAGTGGAGAAAAAGCTTTAGAGTTATTGCATAAAAATAATTTTGATTTAATTTTGCTTGATGTTGTAATGCCTTTAATGGATGGTTATCATGTATGTTCAAAAATTAAAGAAAATGAAAAAACAAAAAATATACCAATAATTTTTTTAACAGTAAAAGATGATGAAAAAGATATTGTAAAAGGTTTTAATTTAGGAGCTGTTGATTATATAATAAAGCCATTTTACAGTGAAGTTTTATTAAAAAGAGTTGAAGTGCATTTAAAAATTGCAAGACTAATGCATGAATTAGAACAGATAAATTTGAATTTAAATAAAACAGTAGAAAATCAAGTTGAACAGATTAGACAAAAAGATGAAATAATAATACAACAATCAAAAATAACAGCAATGGCTTCTATTATTGACGTTATTACTTTACAATGGAAAAAACCTCTTGATAAAATTAAACTTTATTTACAATCATTAAATATAAAAATTACAAATATTGAAGAATTAAAATCTGATGAAACTTTTAATAATACACTTTATGAAATAAATAAATTAGATGAAATAATGAATGATTTTCATAGATCTTTTAATAATCATAAAAATAAAGAAATTGTAAATGTAAAAGTTTCTTTGGATAATGCGTTATTTTTACTAAAAGATGAAATGAAAAAAGAAAATGTAAATATAAATATACAAGGAGATATTTTAATATCAATAAATATTGTATTTGAAGAAATAAAACATATTTTTAGTAAACTATTAAGTAAATCAATAAAAAATTTTAAAGATAACAATACTTCAAATAAAAGATTTATTGATATAAATTTTGAAAATTCAAATGAATCAATTTTTATTATTTATGAAGATAATGCAAAAGTTTATAATCAAAAAGAGCTAGATAACTTCTTTTTAGCCCCAAGCTCTATTACAGCAAATGATTTTGATTTGGGATTTTATTTAGTAAAAGTTTTTATTGAGAAAAATTTTGGTTTAATATCTATTGAAAAAACAAATGATGGTATAAAATATATTATTAGATTTGATAAATAATTAAGGAAATATAATTATGAAATACAATGAATTAACAAATGAAGAAAAAAGAGTAATAGAAAATAAAGGAACAGAATATCCATTTTCTGGAAAATATAATGATTTTTACGAAGAGGGTGTTTTTACTTGTAAAAAATGTGATGCCGAACTTTATACTTCAAAAGATAAATTTTCTTCAGGATGTGGTTGGCCTAGCTTTGATGATGAAATAAAAGGTGCGGTAAAAAGAGTTCCTGATGCTGATGGAAGAAGAATTGAAATAGTTTGTGCTAATTGTGGTGGTCATTTAGGGCATGTATTTGAAGGTGAAGGACTAACTTTAAAAAATACAAGACATTGTGTAAATTCAATATCTTTGAATTTTAAAGAAAAATAAAATTATTTTGAAAATCTTTATTTATGATATTTAAGTATTAATAAACTACAATATATAAAAGTAGAATTTATTGTATATGATATAAAGGTTAATTTAATGAGTATTAAAAAAGCATATTTTGCAGCGGGTTGTTTTTGGGGGGTTGAGTATCACTTTGAAAGGACAGAAGGTGTTATCTCTGCAGTTTCTGGATATATGGGCGGTCATATAGAAAATCCTAATTATCAAATGGTATGTAGTGGATTAACAGGTCATTTAGAGGTAGTTGAAATTACATATGATGAAACTATTGTTTCTTATGAAAATTTAACAAAACTATTTTTTGAAATACATGATTTCACACAAACAAATGGTCAAGGTCCAGATATAGGAACTCAATATTTATCTGCAATTTTTTATGTAGATGAAAAACAACATAAGGTATGTGAAAAATTAATTTGTGAATTAGAGAATAAAGGTTATAAAATTGCTACTTCATTACGCCCTCTAGTTACATTTTATGAAGCGGAGAGTTATCATCAAGACTACTATGAAAGGCACCAAAAGATGCCTTATTGTCATAGTTATAAAAAAATATTTTAGTGAGCACCTAAAATATAATAGACATGTCTACTATCAAGTTTCTCAAGTTTTACATTGTATTTATCTGCCCAATGTGAAACTTCTGAGTGAAACTCTTCTAAAATTTCATTAGAATCATTTTCATCACACTTAATTTTTAAATAATCTGATTTATTTGATAGTGTAATATATGCATTCATTTTTTTTAAGTGGTCGTTTAGTGTAAAAATATGTTTTGAGAATTTATCAAAGTTACTTGTTGAATTTATTATTTTTTCAGCTTGTTGTAATGAAGCATCATTTTTCGAATATCCTAGTTGAGATAATATTACTTCTGCAGATACATCTAGTTGCATTTTAATCCTTCTTATTTTAATATTTATTAATAGATATGTTATCAAAATAATTTTAAATTGCAATTAAAGAAATATATTAGAAATTTCTTTTGCTGTCTATTTATTAAGCTTTTTAATAATATTTATGTATTATTTAATAAATAGATTTAAAGGTTAATTTATGAGTGTATTATTAGAAATGTCAATGTTCCCAACAGATAAAAGTGAAAGTAAGAGTAAAGAAGTTTCAGAAGTAATTAAAGTAATAAGAGATAGTGGTGCAAATTATCAACTTACTTCAATGGCTACAATTATTGAAACAAATACTATAGGAGAAGCTTTTTCATTAGCAGAAAAATGTTATTTAAAATTGGAAGAATTAGGATGCAATAGAGTTTATGCTACATTAAAATTTGATATAAGAAAAGGCCATGAAAATAGATTAAAAAATAAAATAGCTACTGTTGAAAGTTATATAGGTGAAGTTTCAAAATAGTTTAAAGCCTATAAAATAACAAATTTTATAGGCTTATAATTAACTAGAATAAATCAATACTAGAAGTTTGTTCAGATTGAAATCTTATAACTTGATTTCTACCTTTACTTTTTGCTTCATAAAGTGCAATATCAGCATTTTTTATAACTGAGTCCAATGAGCTTGAATCATCAGGAAACATAGATAAACCAATGCTAACCGTTTTTCTTAATCTACTTCCAGCATATACGTCTATTTCATTTTCACTAACTTTAATTCTAATTTTATTTGCAATTGAAATAGCTTGTTCTTCAGTTTTTACATTCACTAATAAGACAATAAATTCTTCTCCTCCATATCTAATAATAATATCAGATTCTCTTACACTTTCATTTAATATTCTTGCTAACTCTTTTAAAACTTTATCTCCAATATCATGTCCATACTCATCATTTACAGCTTTAAAATGATCCATATCTAGTAATAATACCGCAATATTAAATTTATCTCTTAATGCTTGAGGAATAAGTTTTTTTGTATGTTCTTCAAGGAACTTTCTATTATATAATCCTGTTAATCCATCTCTAAATGCTGATTGTTGTAGTGCTTCCATTAGAAGTTTAACTTCAATTGATGGAGCCGATTCATTAATATAACTTTTGATAAATGAAATTTTTTCTTTTAAAAATTCTAATTTTTCCTTATTATCAAATACAAAATTAATAATTAAGTTAGTATTTTTACTAATGCTTGTACTAATACAATAATGAAACTTATCAACTTTCTCAAAATATGGACAAGTGTGATGATATTCAGTTGTAACAACATCATTTTCAGTTCTTGCAGCTCGGCATAAATGAGGTTCATTTTCAATATTTTCTTTACAATAAAAAGTATTTCCCATTTCCTTTACTGTAGTCATTTTTCGTTTTAATAAGTCTATTTCAATAAAAGTGAAACTTGTAAGTTTGAATTGATTTGTAAATATTTCAGATAGTCTATTATAAATCTCTTCTTTTGTATTATCAAGTTCAATCTCTTTTTTAAATTGATATAAATTAGATAAATTTTGAACTATTTCTTTTGAATCTTCTAATGGATTAACTTGTTTATTTATTTTACTTCCAATAAATCCTTTTAGTTTTTTATCAATATCTGTTGAGGTGTCTTTAAATGTTGACATTAATCTATTAAATTTATCCATTAACCCAATCATATCTTTTGATAACCCTTGCGGATAAGTTATTTTTCTTATATTTCCATTAAGCGAAGAGTTTAAACTTTTAGAAATACTATCAAAAACTAATTTATCTTTGTCTAATTTATTTTTAAAAATAAATAAGATTAATAATATACCAATAATCATAACTATGGGTATTAAATAAATAGTTTCCAATCCTATATTTTTTAATTCTGTTATATCTAGTTCCATTGAAACAGCGCCTAGTGTATCACCTGAATTAGCATTATGACAACTTAAACAATCAATTCCATTATCAAATGTTGCTTTATAGGGAACTGTAATACGCATTGTAGAATAAAAAAGATTTTCATTTAGTTTGTATGCTATTTCTCCCGTAGTTAAAACTTTTTCATCTATGTCATCTTTTGCTTTTTGTTTTTCATTTATTCCAAATTGATTGGTTACGGATAAGCCTCTTACTAACCATAAATTTTTGACATTGTCTATACTAGACATAGAATTTATATAAGTATCAATTTGTTTTACATTATGGTTTATCATGTAAGATGTTAAATCATTTTTTACTATTCTTGATATTAATTCAGCATTATGAATAGAAGCTCGTACTGAATTATTTTTTGTACTATACATCGTTATTAAACTAACAGTACATATTAATAATAATGATATAATAATAAATTGATAAATTATCTTTTTTTCCATCAAAATCCCTTAATTGAATGAATGACAATTCTACTTTAATTAAGCTTATATTAAAGTATATAGTTTAATAATATTTTAAAAATTAAAAATAGATTGATTGTTTATTTTATTATTAAAGTCTTCAGACTCATTTAAAGCTTTTAATTTAAAAGTAAATCGATGCTCATCACTTCTACCAAATTTTTTAATAGCTTCAATATGAGCTTTTGTTCCATAACCTTTATGTTTAGCAAAATTATAATTTGAAAATCTTTTACTAATTTCATACATATATCTATCTCGACTTACTTTTGCAAGTATTGATGCCGCACTAACTTGTGGAACTGTTGCATCTGCTTTTATTTTCCACTTTAAGGATTCTATCCCAAAACTAGTATTCCCATCCATTAAAAATTCATTACAGTGGGGTTTTAATATTTGCATTATTTCTGTAATAGAATTTTTTAAGCAAGCACTTAATCCTATTTCATCAATAGTTTTTGCAGAACTAAATACAATATGATATTTTGATTTATCTTTTATTTCATCAAATAATTTTTCTCTTTTTTTTTCACTTAATATCTTTGAATCATTTAATCCTTCAATATTTTCAAGCAAAATTGTTCCTGCTACTACTAAAGGTCCAGCAATTGGCCCACGTCCTGCCTCATCTATTCCACATAACATATATAAATCCTTTAAAAAATTGATTATACCATTTGTAAGATTTCATTTTATGGAAGATATTTAAAAAAATATTAAAAATTATATTATTTTAACTTGACAAACAATCACTCAAGGTGCTATAATTATATTAGCAGTTAAATCAAAGGAGTGCTAAATGAGTAACAATATTTTTGAAAAAATGACAAATCAATTAACAGAGACAATAGATTCAAGTGTTGCCCTAGCAATGCATAATAAAAATCAAGAAGTAGAAATGATACATTTACTTTGGGCTTTGTTAACTAATACAAATTCAGTATTAAACCAACTATTAAATAAAATGAATGTTAATAAAGCAGCAGTAGAATTAGAAGCTAAATCACATGCTTCAAAACTACCAAGTGTATCAAGTGTAACAAAGGAAAATATAAAATTATCAAGAAATTTATTGGCTTCATTACAAAAAGCAGAAGGATTAATGACAAGTTTTGGAGATAAATTTATAGCAATTGATACATGGTTGATATCAAATTTTGATTCACAAGTTTTAAAAGATGTATTAGGTAAATACATAGATTTAAGAGAAGCAAAAAAAGAGTTAGAAGCTATGCGAGCTGGAAATAAAATAGATAGTGCAAGTGGAGATGAGAATCTAGAAGCATTAGGAAAATATGGAATAGATCTAAATAAAAAAGCAATTGATGGAGAACTGGATCCAGTAATTGGAAGAGATGAACAAATTAATAGAATGATGCAAATTCTAATTAGAAAAACAAAAAATAATCCAATACTTTTAGGAGAGCCAGGGACTGGAAAAACAGCAATAGCTGAAGGACTTGCACAAAGAATAGTAAATAAAGATGTACCAACATCATTACTTAATAAAAGAGTTATAACGCTTGATATGGGTGCAATGATAGCAGGTGCAAAATATAGAGGTGAGTTTGAAGATAGATTAAAATCTGTAATTGATGAAGTAAAAAAAGCTGGAAATATAATTTTATTTATAGATGAAATTCACACAATTATAGGTGCAGGTGCTAGTGAAGGTTCTATGGATGCGGCTAATATTTTAAAGCCAAGTCTAGCAAGGGGTGAATTACACACTATTGGTGCAACAACACTTAAAGAGTATAGAAAGTATTTTGAAAAAGATACAGCGATGCAAAGAAGATTTCAACCTGTTAATGTAAATGAACCTAGTGTAAATGAAGCTTTACAAATATTAAGGGGTATAAAAGAGAAACTTGAAACTCATCATAATGTAACTATTAATGATTCAGCATTGGTTGCAGCTGCAAAACTTTCTAATAGATATATAACAGATAGATTTTTACCTGATAAAGCAATAGATTTAATAGATGAAGCAGCAGCTGAACTAAAAATGCAAATTGAGAGTGAACCAACAGTTTTATCAACAATTAAAAGAGAAATTCAAACATTAAATGTTGAAAAAGAAGCTCTTAAAATGGAAAAAACTAAAAAGAATGACGAAAGATTAGCTCAAATAGATAAAGAGTTAGCTAATAAAAATGAAGAGAAACAAAACTTAGAAGCTAGATTTGAAAATGAAAAACAAACATTTAATGCAACAAGCGAATTAAAAGTAAAAATTGATGAACTTAAAACAAAAGCAAATATAGCAAAACGAGAATCAAATTTCGAAAAGGCAGCTCAAATCGAGTATGGAGAGATACCAGCACTTGAAGCAAAAATTAAAGAGAATGCTGAAAAATGGGATAGAATGCAAAAAGAGGGGACTCTTTTGAGAAATTCTGTTGATGAAGAAGCAATTGCTAGTATTGTAAGCAGATGGACAGGAATTCCTGTTAATAAAATGATGGATAGTGAAAAACAAAAAGTTTTAATGGTAGAAGATGTTTTAAGAAAAGATGTAATAGGTCAAGATGAAGCTTTAAAAGCAATAAGTAGAGCAATTAAAAGAAATAAAGCAGGACTTAGTGAAGTAACTAGACCAATTGGATCTTTCTTATTTTTAGGACCAACTGGAGTTGGAAAAACTGAAAGTGCAAAAACTTTAGCAAAGTTTTTATTTGATGATCCAAAAGCACTTATTAGATTTGATATGAGTGAGTATATGGAAAAACATGCAGTTTCAAGGCTTGTTGGTGCAGCCCCTGGTTATGTGGGATATGAAGAGGGTGGTCAATTAACAGAGGCTGTTAGAAGAAAACCATATAGTGTAATTTTATTTGATGAGGTAGAAAAAGCACATCCTGATGTATTTAATATTTTATTACAAGTTTTAGATGATGGAAGATTAACAGATAACAAAGGTGTTACAGTTGATTTTAAAAATACAATTATTATTTTAACTTCAAATATAGGAAGTGCAAGAATTATAGAAATTTCTGATAAAGAAGAGAGAAGAAAAGAAGTTTTAAATGAATTAAAATCACATTTTAGACCTGAGTTTTTAAATAGACTTGATGATATTGTAATTTTTGAACAATTAAATTTAAGTGCAATTACAAATATTGTAGAAATTTTATTTAATAGTATTAAGAAAAAAGTTGAAGAAAAAGATATTAAAATTTCTTTAACACAAAATGCAAAAGAGTATATTGCTAAAATTGGTTTTGATCCTGTATATGGTGCAAGACCTCTAAAAAGGGCTATTTATGAGATCGTTGAAGATAAATTAGCTGATTTAATTTTAGAGGATAAAATAGGTGAGGGAAGTGTTATTGAGTTTGATGTTGTGGATAATGAAGTAAAAGTAAATTTAAACTAAAGAAAATTTAAGCTAAATTTAACTATAATCCCCAACTTAATTAGTGAATATAGAGGAAATCTAAGATGAAAAGAACGTATCAACCGCATAATACTCCAAGAAAAAGAACTCACGGGTTCAGAGTAAGAATGGCTACTAAAAATGGTAGAAGAGTAATTAACGCTAGAAGAGCTAAAGGTAGACATAAATTAGCTGTTTAAATAAAGAACATCGACTTAACAGTTCGAGAGACTTTAATAGACTATATAAAAGCGGCAAGAGATGGCATACCACCAGCTTTGTCGCTTTTTTTAGTTCTAATCCTACATTAAAAGCTGCATTTGTTACTTCAAAAAAAGTTGGAAACGCAGTACATAGAAATAAAGCAAGAAGAAGAATGCGTGCTTTATTCGCTTCATATGAACAACAATTAATAATTGGTAATTATATATTTGTTGCAAAAATAACCTTACATGATAAAAATTTTTTAGAATTAAAAAAAGATTTTGATTTCGCATTAAAGAGATTAGAAGTTTTAAAATGAAAACAATATTTAAATATTTGATAAAGTTTTATCAGAAATATTTAACTATTTTATCCTTTGGATCGTGTAGATATTATCCAACTTGTTCCCAATATGCATTATGGCAATTGGATAACAATACTTTTTTTAAGGCGATTTATTTTACAATAACACGCATATTAAAATGTAATCAACTTTTTGCTGGGGGATTTGACTATCCTATCATAAAATTGAGAGCAAATCAAAATATCAATTTTGAAAAAATCAAAATAAAATATTGGTATATCCCATTGAAAAATGGAAAGTATTTAGTAGTAAAGAATCGGGAGTGGAAAGAGAAGAATGAACAACATGAATCAAAATAACGGTATGCAAAAACGAATGTTAATTATGACATTGGTAGTTTTTGTATTTTTTATAGCTTACGAGTTTTTAGTTTTAAAACCGCAACAAGAAGCTAAAGCAGCCCTTGCAAAACAAGAGCAAGTGCAAAAACAAAATGCTGCACCTGATGTAAATGCATCTAATACGCAAATGGTATCAACAGATGTAAATGGTAATCCTATAGATATGTCAAAATCTGTTGATGCTTTATCACCTAAAGCAATAGCAAGTTCTCAAATTGTTTCTGTTATTAAAACAGCAAAAAATATTATTGAGATAGATACTTTAGGAAGAATTGCACAAGTTACTTTACTTGAAGAAAAATACAAAGATGAAAATGCAAATCAAATTAAACTATTTGAAGCAAATCAATTAAGACCTTTAGAAGTTAGATTTGCAGATGTAAATTTAAATACAGAAGCATTTAAAGTTTCAGCAGTTGCAAGTTCTTCAAATATTAATGCAACAACGTCTGCGCAAGAGTTAATTTTAACACAAACTTTAAGTGGGACTGTTTTAACAAAAAAATTCACTATTTATCCTGATGGACATTATGATTTAAGTGTTAATACTACAAATGATAAACAATTTTTTATTACGAATGGATTTAGACCAAATGTTTTAGCTGATATGTATGCAGTTCATGGTTTTATTGCAAAATTAAATGATAATACTTTAAAAACTATTGAAGATGGAGATTTAGATAAAAATGAAAATATTGTTGGAGCAAAATTTATATCAAACTTTGATAGATATTATGCAACAGTAATTTATAATTTTGAAAAATCATTAAGCGTTTCATTAATGCCAGATTCAGAGTCAAATCCTCAATCATTTATTCATGGTGGGAATAGTATAACTTTCTCAGGTATTGTAGGACCAAAGAATCATAGAGATTTAGAAGCTTTAAATCCTGAATTAATTGATGTAATTGATTATGGTTGGTTTACATTCATTGCAAAACCAATGTTTGTATTGTTACAATTTATTCAAGGTTATGTGGGAAATTGGGGTTGGACAATTGTTATTTTAACTGTTTTAATTAAATTAGTTTTATATCCTTTATCATACAAAGGTATGGTATCTATGCAAAAACTAAAAGATTTAGCACCTAAAATGAAAGAAATTCAAGCTAAATATAAAGATGATAAACAAAAACAATCTATGCATATGATGGAACTTTATAAAAAACATGGTGCAAACCCAATGGGTGGATGTTTACCATTAATTTTACAAATTCCAGTATTCTTTGCAATTTATCGAGTTTTATTAAATGCTATTGAGTTAAAAGGTGCTGAGTGGATTTTCTGGATTCAAGATTTAGCTGAAATGGATCCTTATTTTGTATTACCTATTTTAATGGGTGCAACAATGTTCTTACAACAAAAAATTACACCAAATACTATGCAAGATGAAATGCAAAAGAAAATATTCCAATTTTTACCAGTTATTTTCACATTCTTCTTCTTATGGTTCCCAGCAGGACTTACTTTATATTGGTTTATAAATAACTTGTTTACAATTGGACAACAATATTATATTAATAGTGTATTTGAAAGAAAAAGAGCTGAAAAAAATTAGGAACTTAATATGAAAAAGTTTGAAGCAGATTGTTTAGAAAAAGTATATGAATTAGCGAAAGCAGAATTTAACTGTTCTATTACAGAATTAGAAATTGAAGTAATCCAACAACCAAGTAAAGGCTTTCTTGGTTTTGGAAAGAAAAATGCAGTTATTGAGGTATGTTTTAAAGATAACTGTAAAAAATATGTTCAAGAAACTAAAAGTTTCAAAAATAAAGATATTAAAATAGAAGAAGTTTGCGATAGAATTGAATCTTCAAATAAGTCAGAAGTAGAAAACTTTTCAAAAAGAGAAGAAAAAAAAGAGCCATTATCAAGAGTTCCAAAAGTTGAATCTAAAGATAAAATTTTTGATAATTTTTATAATGAAGAAATGTCACAAAATGAAATTCCAAAAATTATAATAAAAAAAGATAAAGAAAAAATTTTAGAAGAAGTTAAGTCAGGAATTAATACATTATTTGAAGATACATGTTATAAAATTGATCATATTAATGTAGAGTTTTATGATGAAGAAACTTTATATGTAGAGTTCTTAGGTGAAGATTCTGCTTTACTTATTGGTAAAGAAGGATATAGATATAAAGCATTATCTTATATTTTATTTAATTGGATAAATGAAAAATATGGTTTAATGTTAAGACTTGAAGTTGCTCAATTTTTGAAAAATCAAGAAGAAGCGATTTATACTTATCTTGAGCCTATTATCGAAATTATCAAAGAAAAAGGTACTTTTAAAACTAAACCTTTAGATGGTATTTTAGTTCATATAGCTTTAAAAAAATTAAGAGATGAATTTCCTGATAAATATGTTGCTGTTAAAACAAATGTTAGAGGTGATAAATATGTGCTTGTTAATGAGTACAGAGCAAGAGAAGTATAAATTTGTTTGATAATGCTACAATAGTTGCAATAGCAACTGCTAATGGAATTGGGTCTATCTCAATTGTTCGAATTTCAGGGCCAAAGGCTCTTGAAATTGCTTCTAAAATATCTAAAAAAGAAACATTTAAACCAAGACTAGCAACACTTTCTTATTTATATGATAAAAATAATGAAACAATTGATGAAGCTTTAGTTTTGTATTTTAAGGCACCATTTTCATTTACAGGTGAAGATGTAATAGAATTTCAATGTCATGGTGGTGTTGCAATTGCAAATATGATTGTTGATGAAGTTTTAGAACAAGGTGCAAGAATTGCAAATCCTGGAGAATTTTCAAAAAGAGCATTTTTTAATAATAAAATTGATTTAAGTAAAGCAGAAGCAATAGCTAAAATTATTGAAGCAAGAAGTGAAGATGCTGTTAAATTACTAGCACGTCAGTTAAAAGGTGAACTTACAACTTTTGTAAATGATATTAGAGAAGATTTACTTTTTATGTTAGCATATACAGAAGTTTCAATTGATTATGCAGAAGATGATTTACCAAGTGATATTTTTGAACAAATTCAAAAAAAGATGGATAAAATCATAATTAAATTAACAAATACATTGGATGCTAGTCATAGACGCGAAGGTATGATAGAAGGTTTTAAAGTAGCAATCATTGGAAAACCAAATGTTGGTAAATCTTCACTTCTAAATAAGCTTTTAAATTATGATAGAGCTATTATAAGTGATATTGCAGGAACAACTAGAGATACTATTGAAGAATCTGTTAAAATTGGAACACATATTATCAAAATAGTTGATACAGCAGGAATTAGAAATGCAAGTGACGTTATTGAAAAAATAGGAATTGAAAAATCAATTCAAGCAATAAACGAAGCTGATATTGTAATCGCACTTTTTGATAATAGTAAAGTTTGTGATGATGAAGATAAAAAAATAATTGAATTAATAGAAGAAAATGCACATAAAGAAATATTAAAAGTTTTAAATAAATCAGATTTGGAAAATAAATTTGATAAAATTAATATCAAAGATTTTATTGAACTTTCAACAAAAGAAGATATTAATCCTTTAATTAAAAAGATTGAAGTAATTTTAGATTCAAATACCCATAGTGATGAAATGACATTAATTTCAAAAAGACAGATCTTATCAGTTGATAATACTCTTTATAATATTAAGTTATCAAAAGAGCCTTTATTAAATGGTGAATTAGAGTTTTTTGCTCATTTTATAACTGAAGCACTAGAGCAGATTTCTGCAATTACAAGACCTTATGAAAATGATCAAATGTTAGATGTTATGTTTGGTGAGTTTTGTTTAGGTAAATAATTAAAAATTTTAAAAGGTAATAAAATTGAAAAATAGTTTTATATGTATTTTATTAATAATTAGTTTCTCTTCAGTTAATTTATTAGCTGATCAATGGGATAGTTTTTTTAAAGCAACTGGTTTTCCTCGAAAAATTATTGACAATGGTACTGTTGTAAAAGGTAAACTGTATGAAGCAACTGTTTCATATCAAATTTCAAATAATGATGGAATTAAAGGTAACTTTGAAAATTCTGATACGGCAAAGGTAATTGTAAAAAACAAAAAAGGTAAGATATTATCTACAAATAAGTTTATGACAGGAGATGAGTTGAGAGTTTGGGCTAGACAAAACTTTAGTGAAATTTTTTCTTCTATTCTTGGTGATAATCCTGAAATAACAGCAGATAAAATTAAAGAGTTAACATCTTTAGCTTCTTTAGCTCTTTTGAATAAAAAACTAGATTAAATAGTAAAATCTTTAAATAGATTTACTATTTATTTGGTATCTCATAGCTAATCAATTTAGCATTATCTTTCGAAATATCAATCCAAGAATCGCAATCAAAATCTATTTCCATAACACCACCCATTTGAAATTTTTCTTTAAAATCAACTAAGGTAATTGCTAAAGCTGTTAAAGATGGATTATGACCAACTAATAACATAGAATCAACTGTATCAAATGTGTAAGAAATAGTTTCAAGTAATTCATTTACAAATGCCATATATAAAACTTCATTAAACATAATGCTTTTATTATATTTTAAAGCTTCAGCAAATATTTCAGCAGTTACTTTTGTTCTTCTTGCTGGGCTTGCAACAATTAAATCAACGGCTAAATTCTTCATTGCAAAATCGTTAGCTATTCTTTTTGCATCTTTAATACCTTCTTCACTCAATTCTCTATCATAATCATCTTGGGTTAATTCTTCATTTGCTTTTTGAGTGTGTCTTAGTATATATAGTTTTTTCATTATGGCTCTTTTAAAAATTATTTTTTAATTTTAGATTAATTTAGCTTTTCTTTTTATAAAAAATTTATGAATATTTATAGTTTTAGATATATTAGCTTTATAGTAAGATGCTTGTATAATACAAAAAATAAAGGATAATATTTTGGGATATGATTTAAATAAAAAATTAGTAATTGCAATCTCTTCAAGAGCTTTATTTAATCTTGAAGATGAAAATAAAATTTTTGAAGAAAAAGGTTTAGATGAGTATTATAAATATCAAATAGAAAATGAAGATTCACAATTAAAAAAAGGCACTGCATTTAGACTTGTAAAAAATCTTTTAAAAATTAATGATGATTTTCCAAATGATAAACAAGTTGAAGTAATAATTATGTCAAGAAATAATTCAGCAACAAGTTTAAGAATTACAAAATCAATAGAAAAATATAATCTTGATATTCAACGTTCAGCTTGGAGTGGAGGAAGTGAAATTTCAAAATATTTAAAACCATTTAAAGTGGATCTATTTTTATCTGCAAATGAACAAGATGTTCAAGATGCAATAAATGAAGGAATAGCTTCAGCTAGAATTTTGCCATATGAAGAATCAAATGATGAGTATACAAATCAAGTAAAAATTGCTTTTGATGGTGATGCTGTTTTATTTTCAGAAGAATCAGAAATAGTATATAAAACACAAGGATTAGAAGCATTTTTAGCCTTTGAAAAACAAAATGCTACTAATCCTATGAATAGTGGTCCTTTTGCTCAATTATTAAGTGTTATATCAAATATTCAAGCAAAATATCCACAAGAGCAAACACCTATTAGAACAGCACTTATCACAGCTAGAAATTCGCCAGCCCATGAAAGAGTTATTAGAACACTTTCTCAATGGAATGTAAGATTAGATGAAGCATTTTTTCTAGGTGGAGTTGATAAATATGAAGTAGTAAAAGCATTTGGTGCTGATATTTTCTTTGATGACCAAGATGTTCATCTAGAAAATACTTCAAAAGATACACCAAGTGCTAAAGTACCATATAAAAAAGAGTCTATTTTAAATAATATTTAGTTTAATTTTTATTAACTTTTTTTTGTTAAGATTTTAAAAAATAGGAGAGTTTTATGGAACAAATAAAAACAGTATTTTTATTAACATTTTTAACAGTTATTTTTGTATTTATTGGTTATTCATTTGGCGGAAGTTCTGGAATGTTAATAGCATTTTTACTTGCAGGTGGAATGAATTTTTATGCATATTATTACTCAGACCAACAAGTATTAAAACATTATGATGCTACACCTCTTGAAGATTCTAGACATCCAGTTTATAAAATCACACAAAGATTAACCCAAAAAGCTGGACTTCCAATGCCAAAAGTTTATTTAATACCCGATCATACTCCAAATGCATTTGCAACTGGAAGAAACCATGAACATGCAGCAGTTGCAGTTACCATGGGTTTATATGAAATGTTAAATGAAAAAGAACTAGAAGGAGTAATCGCTCACGAATTATCACATATTAAACATTATGATATTTTAGTAGGAACAATTGCTGCAGTGTTTGCAGGAGCAATAGCCATGATTGCAAATATGATGCAGTTTGGAGCTATGTTTGGTAGTAATAATAGGCAAGGTTCAAATCCAATAATGATGATTGCAATGGCTATCTTATTGCCACTTGCTGCTTCAATTATACAAATGACAGTAAGTAGAAGTAGGGAATATATGGCAGATGAAGGAGCTGCACGAATGACTGGAAATCCAGCAGGTCTTCAAAGCGCATTACGCAAACTTGAGAACTATGCTAGAAATGGACATCAAATTCATAATGCAACAGAACAAACAGCCCATATGTTTATCATAAATCCTTTTTCAGGTTTAAAATCAACATTAGGTGGTTTATTTAGAACACATCCAACAACAGAAGATAGAATTGCGAGATTAGAAGAATTGAAAAATGAATTGAAATAATAAATTTAAGGGTAAAAAATTTATGAATTAGCTATAATATGTTCCTATATTACAATACCTTTGGTTTTACTTGTATTATAAATAATTTTTAAAATGGTGATTTCATGAGAATTCTGCTTGTTATTATGTTTTTTATCTTGCCTGCAATGGCTTTAACTAATGATTCAAAAGTGTTTCAGAAGATTCAAAAAGATTTTGATTCAATTATTGTAAAAGATTTAGGAAACAAAAAAATGATTTTTTCAAAAGATGAAAATCAAATATTAAGACCAGCTAGCTTAACTAAAATTATGACAGCAATCCTTGCAATTGAAAGTGGCAAAATGAATAGTGTTGTTACAATTACGGCTGAGATGAAGAAAGTTGAACCAACTATTGCAAATCTTAAAGTAGGTGAAAAGTTTTATTTAAAAGATTTAGTTCACGCGGCGATGATTAAATCAGCAAATGATGCAGCTAATTCAATTGCCATTTATTTAGGAAATGGAAATAAACAAAAATTTGTTAGTATGATGAATTATAAAGCAAAGAAATTAGGAATGTATAATACTAATTTTACTAATCCTTGTGGCTTTGATATTGGGAATCATACAACTACAGCTAATGATTTACTTAAATTAACAGAATATGCAATAAAAAATAAAACTTTTAATTCTATTGTAAAACTTGAAAAATATGCTTTTAATGCAATAAATACAAAATCAAGATATGTAGTTCATTCAAGTAATAAATTATTGGCGAATGAGCCATATATAATTGGTATTAAAACAGGTTATACAAACGAGGCAGGGGCTTGTTTGATAGCACGTGCTAAGAACAATAATAAAGATGTTTTAATGGTTATGTTAAATGTAAACAATAGATGGCCAAATGCTAAAATTGCACTTGATGCAGTGATGAGATAAGGCATAAAAAAAGCAACCCTTGACCAAAGAGTTGCTTAATGTTGAAATTATATACTAATAAGTTTAAAAGCTTCTTTAATTTAATAATTCTGGTCTATATTCAAAATGCATAGTATCATAGTGATACCATCTTCCTCCCCAAATAAATCCATATTTCTCAAATATTTTTACTATTTCTAATGGTATTTTATTTTTATAATTAAGTTTTTCATCTTTTTTATACCATTGCCAATAGTCAGAGTCTTTTACGTTTATATCAATTGCTATTCCAAAACTATGACTACTTAATCTATTTGTATTAGATATTTTTCTCCAATTTGTAACACCTGCTGGATTATCTATAAAAGATTTAAGCTCATTTGGTAATAATTCTAATTCATCTGATATAGCTTGAAGTTTTTTGTGCACATCATTGATTGTAGTTACCATAAGAGCTTTTTTTGAACTTTTTGGAAGCCAAATTATTTTTGTAAGGTTTTTTTTTATTTCTTTTTTATTTGAACCATACATTTTTTTAAAAAAAGGCTCATATCTTACTCTTCCTGCATCTTCGTTTTTTGAAGGTATGTAATTTAGATTTTCTTCTATTTTTACATATTTCATACTCATTTGATCTTTTAATGATGGATTATTCAACATTTCTTCATAAGTTTTATTTTCTATAAAGTTATTATAAGTCATTTCATAGTTATCTGTAAAAATTAGTTTATTATTTGAAAAAGTTTTTATGAAATTAGGATAAGCATTTGCAAGTTTTAAAAGATTTTGTTCATCTTCATTATTACTTGCAAAGAGTTCTATATTTAAAGAGTTTACAATTAATAAAATACTAGCTATATACTTTTTTAACATTTTCCATTTTTGAAGACATATTAAGTAAGGCCATATCTGCTAATACTAAAGCCATCATTGATTCAGCTACAACACTTCCTCTTACAGCAACACAAGGGTCATGTCGTCCTTTTAATTTGCATTCAACTTCATTGTTGTATATATCAACTGTTTCTTGTTCTATAAAAATAGATGGAGTAGATTTAAAATAAACTTTTACATTTATATCATCTCCATTTGAAATTCCACCTAGCATTCCACCACTATGGTTTGTTTTAAATCCATTTGATCTTATTTGGTCATTATTATCATAACCTTTAACTTTAGCTGATAGCATTCCATCACCAATTTCTACAGCTTTTACAGCATTTATTCCCATCATAGCATTTGCAATCTGAGAATCAAGTTTAAAATATAGTGGTTCACCAAGACCAATAGGAACATTAGATACATTTATAAGTGCAACTCCACCCACACTGTTATGAGAGTTTTTGGCTTCTAAAATTGCATCTTTTTGAGCCTGTTCTACATTTTTATCTAATGCAAAAATTTCAGATTCACTTACCTTTGAAAAATCATAGTTTTCTGCTTTTATACCAGATATTTCACAAATACCACTTTGAATTTTTATTCCAAGTTCATTCAGCATCAATTTAGCAATAGCACCAGCTGCAACTCTTGCTGCTGTTTCTCTTGCACTTGATCTTCCACCACCTCTATAGTCTCGTGTTCCATATTTATTAAAATATGTGAAATCAGCATGACCTGGTCTAAATAAATCTTTTACATTTGAGTAATCACTACTTTTTTGATTTTCATTAAAAATAACCATAGATATAGGAGTTCCTGTAGTTATTCCTTCAAATACACCTGAAAGAATTTCTACAATATCACCTTCTTTTCTTGCTGTTGCAAATTTATTTTGTCCAGGTTTTCTTCTATCCATTTCATTTTGAATAAACTCTTCATTTATTTTAATTCCAGCAGGAACCCCATCTACTATGCATCCAAGAGCTTTTCCATGTGATTCACCAAAAGTTGTAAACCTAAATCTATGACCAAATGTATTCATAACTGGTTATTCTCCTTTTAGTTTTTCTATTGCTATTTTTGCAGCTGCTTGTTGTGCTAGTTTTTTACTTTTACCATTAGCACTTCCGTATTTTATTCCGTCAATCCAAATTGAAACTTCAAACTCTTTTTTATGGTCAGGCCCATAAGATCCTTCTATTTTATACTCAGGAATTGAAGCAAATTGTGCTTGTGTTATTTCTTGAAGGGCAGTTTTATAATCACTAAATAATACATCTAGATTAATTTTGTCATATGATGTATCTAATAATTTTAGTATAATAGGCTTTAGGGTTTCAAGTCCAGCTTCTAAATAAATGGCTCCCATAATAGCTTCAAAAGCATCTGATAAGATAGAGGCTTTAGTTCTTCCTTTATTTCTTTCTTCAGCTGTTGAAATATAAATATAATCACCTAATTTTATCTCATTTGCAAGTCTTGTAAATCCTGTTTCATTTACAAGTGAAGCTCTAATTTTTGATAATTCACCTTCATTTGATTTACTAAATTTTAAAAATAAAAATTCACCAACAATTAGGTTTAATACGGCATCCCCTAAAAACTCTAGCCTTTCATTATTGTAAGGTTTTTTATAACTTTTATGTGTAAGTGCTTCGATTATCAGATCTTTGTTTTTAAACTGATAATCCAAACACTTTTCTAGTTTTGAATAATCGCTCATCTTTTTCCTTTTATAAAATTTTTTAGCAGTATATCACATCTTTTATTATTACTTAATTGATAATGACTGTTATTAGGCTAAATTATCTATTGTAATGACTGATTTGTGTCAAAAAGTGCTTTTGTTAAGTGATGTTTCACATTAAATGTTAAAATTCCGTGACAATGAGGACATCTTGTGTCAAAAATTGGAAACGAATGTTTGCAAGATGAACAAATATATTCAAAATCTAAAGTAGCATTAATCTTATGCTCATGTTGATTTATAAGCATTAATATATCAAAATCAAAATTATCACTATGTTTTAAATTATTCAAATATCCTTTTGCATTGTAAAGCTCAACCAAAAACTTATTTTCCATTACTTTTTCTAAATCAATATCTTTTACTGGAAAATACCACATAACATCCAAAAATTTAGAACAATCAAATTCAGAAATATGTTCCCAAAAAAATGATTTATTGAACTGAATTAGAAATGTTGCAAAAATTCTTTCAATAATTTTATTTTCTTTAAAAATATCATATAAAAGTTCAGTACGTTTTTCATATGATAAAACTGAATCATTTAATATTATTAAAGAATCCAAATAAATTTTATCAACATTCATGTCTTTATCTAATTCTTCTAAGCATAAAGTAATCTCTTTTGCTTTTTTAAAATCCTTTAATTTTTCATTTACAAGTAAAAGATATAAAAGTGCATTTTTATTTCTTGGAGAAAATTTTAAAATTCTTAAAAATATTTCTTTTGATCTTTGTAAAAATCCACCTTTAAAATAAGTAGTTCCTAAAAGTTCAAGTAATTCTTCTTTTTTTACTCTATCATTTACATGTTCTAATAAAGTAAGATAAACAGATATAGCTTTATTATGATCACCTTTATGTAAAAAAGATGAAGCTAAAAGTAAAATAGAATCAAAAGGAAGGTTATATGTTTTATAAAGGTGAACATAATCTTCTTCTTTTAGTTTTCCAAGTTCAAATCTTAAAGATAGTTTTCTATAATCTTTTCTAGCAATTCGTTCTTTATAAATACTGTAATAATAAGTAAAAAATGATATTAAAAATATTAGTGTAACAATTAATATAATCCCAAAGAGAGGATCTCTATATTCTAAAGCTATATTACCCAAGTAAAACCTTCATATTTATATCTTGTAAGTCGGTAAATATTAACATAAAAGTTCATATAAAAAAATAAAAGAGTATAATCTCATTATGATAAAAAAAGAATCCATAGAAAATCTTAAAAATAATCTTGATGTTGTTGATGTGATTTCGCAATACCTAGAACTAAAAAAATCAGGAGCAAACTTTAAAGCTTGCTGTCCTTTCCATGGAGAGACAACACCTTCATTTGTTGTAAGCCCCGCTAAACAAATATATCACTGTTTTGGATGTGGAGTAGGTGGAGATTCTATTAAATTTGTTATGGAATATGAAAAACTATCATATCCAGAAACGATAGAAAAATTAGCTTCTATGAATAATTTTAGTTTAGAATATGAAGAAAATACTGAAAAGAAACAAGATACAAAAATAATTGAAGAAGTGAATAAGTTTTATCAAAAACTTTTTGTTTCAAATAGTAGTGTAAAAGAGTATATTCGTAATAGAGGAATTTCAGAATTTTCTATAGAAAAATTTGAAATAGGTTATGCTCCAGTTTCTATAGACACGATTAATTTTTTAAAATCAAATCATTATAATTTAACTGATGCTATTGATTTAGGAATTATTGATACAGGAACAAATGGATTGTATTCAAGGTTTATTGAAAGAATAACTTTTCCTATATATTCAATTAGTGGAAAACTTGTAGGTTTTGGTGGAAGAACAATTACTGGACATAATGCAAAATATGTGAACTCTCCACAAACAAAACTTTTTAATAAATCAAAGTTATTATATGGATATCACTTAGCAAAAGAGCATATTTATAAAAAAAATCGAATTATTGTTTGTGAAGGTTATTTAGATGTTATTATGCTTCATCAAGCAGGTTTTAATACAGCAGTTGCTACTCTAGGTACTGCATTAACCCAAGAACATTTGCCACTTTTACGAAGAGGTGAACCAAAAGTAATACTGGCTTATGATGGAGATAAAGCAGGCTTAGCAGCTGCATTTAAAGCTTCTGTTATGTTAAGTCAAAGTGAGTTTGAAGGTGGAGTTATTATTTTTGAAGATGGTATGGATCCAGCTGACATGGTAAATAACAATAAAATAAATGAATTGAATGAGATTTTTGCAAATCCAATATCATTTACACCTTATGCCATTGATTATATAGTTTCTAAATATGATATAAATGATGCAAATCAAAAACAAAAAGCTTTAATAGAAGCAAATGAATATTTAAAATCTTTAGGATTGATTTACCAAGATGAATATAAAAGATATTTAGCACAAAAATTAAATGTTAGAGAAAATTTAATTCAAATAAGTTCGAATAAACAAAGAACTTTTACTCCAACACTTTCTAAAATAGATATTGCAGAGTTATGTATTATTAAATCTATTTTAGAAAAACCCACAAGATTAGATGCTGTTTTAGATATAGTTGATGCATCAATGTTTGAATTTCATAAAAACGAGTTTGAATTAGTATTGACTGATATAAATAATATTTCATTAAACTCTATAATATTGAATGATAAACTTGAAAATTATGATGATGAGAGATTAAATCAAGAACTCTTAACATTGTTATATAAGTTTTATGCAAATAAGCTAACTGCACTTTCTTATAATAAAGATTTGGATTTCAAACAAAAAGCAAATTTAATTAGAAAATTAAAAGATAATATTTCTCAATTAAAGCAAGGCAAACTTGTAAGTTATAATTTATAATTAATTTTTACAATTTATTTATTTAGCAGTTTAATTTATGTAAAATTCCATCAGCTATATAAACTTAAGGATTATGCATGAAATTTATTGCAAGTGATAATTTACCTCAAGCAATAGGACCTTACTCTCCTGCTGTAAAAGTAAATGGAATGATTTATACATCAGCTCAAGTTCCAGTAACATTAGATGGAACAATTGTTGAAAGAGATATTAAGGTTCAAACAAGACAAGTGTTATCAAATTTAAGAACACTTCTTGAAGATGCTGAAAGTGGTATGGAAAAAGTAGTGAAAGTATCTGTATATTTAGAAAACATCGAAGATTTCGGTATTGTGAATGTTTTATTTGCTGAAGCTTTTGGTGATCATAAACCTGCTCGTAGTACAGTTTCAGTAAAAGGATTACCAAAAAATTCTTTGATTATGGTTGATGCAATTGCATTAGCTAACGATTATAGATAAATAACTATTGACTTAAAGAAAGTTTAAACTAAAATAAGATACTATTCCGGTTCGAAAAATAGAGTTATATGAGAATATATCAACTACTTAGCATAGAGAATTGAATTAGAGGAAGAAATATGTACGCAATTATCAAGTGTGGTGGAAAACAGTATAAAGTTTCTGAGGGTGATATCTTAGATGTTGATTATACTGGTCAAGCTGCTAAAGAAACTTTAGAAATTACTGATGTTTTAGCTATAAACAATGGTGAATTAAAAACTGGAGATGCTGTTGCAAATGCAACAGTTACAGCTGAAGTTGTATTAGATGGAACAGGTGTAAATAGAGCTAAAAAAGTAATCATTTACAAAAAAAGAAGAAGAAAAGATTCTAAGTTAAAAAGAGGTTTTAGAAAAAGCTTCACTAAAATTAGAATTACAAAAATCGCTGCATAAGCATAACAAAAGTTAAGGAGAAAAACTATGGCTCACAAAAAAGGTCAGGGTAGTACACAGAATAATAGAGATTCAGCTGGTAGAAGACTTGGTGTTAAAAAGTATGGTGGTGAAGTTGTAAGAGCTGGAAACATCATAATTAGACAAAGAGGTACAAAAGTACACTTAGGTCAAAATGTTGGTATGGGTAAAGATCATACAATTTATTCTTTAATTGACGGTGTTGTTAAATTTGAGATTAAAGATAAAAAAAGAAAAAAAGTTTCAGTTTACGCTTCGTAATTCTGGATAAAATTGATTTCTTTAAAGGGTGTATGGCTTTTGCCTACACCCTTTTTTTATTTAAAAATTAATGTAGCTAATTAAAAGTTAACAGTAAAAATAATAATTTTGCTTTTAGTTTTTAATTAATTATTAAAAGGGTTTTATTATGTTTATAGATAGCGCTAGATTTTCAGTTACATCTGGAAAAGGTGGACAGGGATGTGCAGCATTTAGACGAGAGAAGTTTGTTGTTAAAGGTGGACCAGATGGTGGAGATGGTGGAAAAGGTGGAGATGTTTACTTTTTAGTGGATAATAATACTGATACATTATCAAACTACAAAGGAAGAAAATTCTTCAAAGCTGATAATGGTGCTCAAGGATTGGGTGGAAGAATGACTGGAAAATCAGGTGAAGCATTAGTTTTAATTGTACCTCCTGGAACTCAAGTTATTGATGATGAAACAAATGAAGTTATTTTTGATTTAATTGAATTAGGAGAAAAGGTTTTATTTTTAGAAGGTGGAAAAGGTGGATTAGGTAATACTCACTTTAAAAACTCTAGAAATCAAAGACCTACTTATTTTCAACCAGGACTTCCTGGAGAAGTGCGAAAAATAAGATTAGAACTAAAACTAATTGCTGATGTAGGACTTGTTGGTTATCCAAATGTTGGAAAGTCAACTTTGATTTCAGTAACATCAAATGCAAGTCCAGAAATTGCAAATTATGAGTTTACGACCTTAACTCCAAAATTAGGTGTTGTTACAGTTGGTGATTATAATTCATTCGTAATGGCTGATATTCCAGGAATTATTGATGGTGCTAGTGAAGGAAGAGGTTTAGGCTTAGAATTCTTAAAACATATTGAAAGAACAAAAACTCTTTTATTTGTAATTGATGTTGCAAATTATAGAACTATGATTGATCAATATAATGTTCTAAAAGAAGAAGTTGCTAAATTCTCAGGTGAATTAGCAAAAAGAAATTATGCAATAGTTTTAAGTAAAGTAGATGGATACTTAGGTGAAGACTTAGAAGGTGATATTAAAAAATTTATTGAAGATATTGGTTTAGAATTAACTTCTACAAATGAATTTAAATTTGATACACAATATCCTTATTATGTGCAAGATTTAATTTATTCAAGATTTGATGATACAAAACCATATTTTGTTTTACCAATTTCATCTTTGACAAAATTCAATATTAAATCACTTGGATTTGCATTATATAATTTATTGGAACAAGGTAAATGAAAAGATTAGTTATCAAAGTAGGAACTGCCGTTTTAACACAAGATGGCCAATTAGCCATTGAAAGAATGGAAAATTTAGTTGATTTAATAGCTAAATTAAAAAATGAAAAAAATCTTGAAGTAATTTTAGTATCATCAGGTGCTGTTGGTGCTGGATTTACTTCTTTAAAATTAGATAAAAAGATACTTGCAAATAAACAAGCATTAGCAGCTATTGGACAGCCTTTACTGTTAAAACATTATAAAAAAAGATTTAAAGAGCATGGAATTACTTGTGCTCAAATGTTGTTTATAGCAGATGATTTTGATTCAAGAAAAAGAACTCAAAATGCACAAAATGTAATGGAAATTCTTTTAGAAAATAAGATTCTTCCAATTATAAATGAAAATGATGTAATAGCAAGTTATGAACTATTATTTGGAGATAATGACCAATTAGCAGCACATGTTGCTTATCATTTTAATGCAGATATGTTAGCAATATTATCTGATATTGATGGATATTATAATAAAAATCCAAGGGAGTTTGAAGATGCTATTTTACAAAAAGAAGTTTTTGAAATAGATCCAGATGAGCTTGAAATGAAGCATACTGCAAACTCTGAGTTTGCTACAGGTGGAATTGTAACAAAATTAAAAGCTGCTGATTTCTTAATGAAAAGAGGAATCCCTATGTATTTAACTTCAGGATTTGATTTAACTAATGCTTATGATTTTTTAGTTGATGGAAATCATAAAAGTGGAACAATTTTTAAAGCAAAAAAATAAAAAGGATAAACTTTTGAGTAAAAAAATTCTATTTATGGGAACGCCTGATTATGCTACAACAATTTTTAAAGAGTTGTTAAAAAGTAAATATGAAATAGTAGGGTTATTTACTCAACCTGATAAACCTGTTGGAAGAAAACAAATTTTAACACCTCCTCATATCAAACAATATTGTTTAGATGAAAATCTTGATATTCCTATTTTTCAACCTTTAAAATTAAGAAATAATGAAGAAGCTAAAGTGCAAATAGAGAGTTTAAGACCAGATTTCATTATAGTTGCTGCTTATGGACAAATTTTACCAAAAGAGATTTTAAATATTGCTCCTTGTATTAATCTTCATGCATCATTACTTCCAAAATACAGGGGAGCAAGTCCGATTCAAGAATCATTATTAAATGATGACAATTACACAGGTGTTACATCTATGTTAATGGAAGAGGGACTTGATAGTGGAGATATATTAGGTTTTCAGTATCTTAAAATTACTTCAACTATGGAAGTTTCAGAGGCTTTTGAGAAATTATCCAATATTGCTGCAAAACTTACACTTACTACCTTGGATAATTTTGAAAATATTAAACCTTTAAAACAAAATGATTCAGAAGTATCTTTTTGTAAAAAAATCAAAAAAGAGCATGGATTAGTAGATTTTTCTGATGCAAAAAAATTAATTCTAAAATATAAAGCATATTCATATTGGCCTGGTGTTTTTTTATCTTCTGAGTTAAAATTAAAAGATATTGAATTGAATGAAGAATTATCAATTAATAATCCTGGTGAAATTTTAGAAATAAATAAAGATTATATTTTACTAGCTTGTAAAAAAGGAACTTTAAAAATAAAAACTTTACAAGCTCCATCAAAAAAAGCTATTAGTTCAGTGGATTTTGTTCGAGGTCAAAGATTAGAAGTTGGTAAAATAATAACTTAAATGATATAATATTTCAAAATTAATATAAAGTAGTATCCAAATGCAAGATTTAGATTTAAGACATATTTATGATATAAACTTATTTAATATTAATGACTTAGATGTTTTATTACATGAAATATTAAAATATACACGTGAGTTATTAAATGCAGAAGCAGGAACTATTTATATTAAAGAAGATCAATATTTGAAATTTCATGTTTTTCAAAATGATAAATTGTCTTATGAAGATGTATATAAACTTTTTTATACAATAAAAGATTCAAAACTTCCTTTATTTGTTGAAGATAAATTTTTGGCAGTTGATTCTTTTAAAAGTAAAAAGATAATCTTGATTGATGATATTTACAACACAAAAGATTATGAATATTCAGGTACAAAAGAATTTGATGAAAAACTAAATTATAGAACCCATTCGATAATTACAATACCTTTAATACATCCAATAAAAAGTGAAGTTTTAGGTGTAGTACAGTTACTAAATAAAAAAGATGGTGATAAATATATAAGCTTTGATGAAAAAGATAAGAACTCTTTATCCATGTTTAGCTCTTTTATAGCATTATCAATTTCAAAAGCTCAAAATGATGTAGTTAAACTTCAAAGATTAAATGAAGAACTTGAAAATGCAAATAAAAGATTAGAAAAAAAAATAGAAAAAGAAGTTTTAGAGAACAAAGATAAATCATCAATTATTTTTCATCAATCAAAAATGTCTTCAATGGGAGAATTAATAGGAAATATTGCTCATGAATGGAAAGAGCCATTGGGTATTATTTCTGCATATGCAAGTTCTTTAAAATTGGATGTGGAATACGAAAATATAGAAAAATCTGAGTTTATAAAAAAATTAGAGCATATGGTTGATATTACACGAAAATTATCTGGAACAATTGATGATTTTGAGAGTTTTTATAATATTGAAACAATAAAAGAGAATTTTTTTATTAATAGTTGTATTACTAAAAGTTTAGAATTAGCAAATGATACATTTAAAGAAAATTATGTAGAAATAATTTTAAACCTAGATCCATCAATTCTTATTTATGGATTAAGAAATGAATTTATTCAAGCATTATTGAATATATTGGTATATGTAAAAGAGGATTTAATTCAAAAAGTTAGTTTAGAAAATAAAAGATATATTTTTATCGAATTATTTCAAAAAGATAATAAGAAATATCTGATTATTAAAGATAATTCAGGTGAAAATATTTTAAATAATAATCAAGATATTTTCAATAAAGATTTTGATTTAAAAAGTTCAAATAATAGTTCTAAAACGGGTCTTTACATGACAAAAATTATTATAGAGAAACATACAAAAGGTCTTATTACTTTTGATAATATAAAATTTACTTACCAAGATATAATTTATAGTGGTAATCAATTCACAATAGCACTAGCGTAAGAATTTACGCTAGATAACTAGTATACATAGTAATTGTAAATAAACTTAACAATACACCTAATACAAGTGAGTTAATAGCTACTTTTTCATCTAATCCACCTTTTATTGCTAATACTGTTGCCATTGTCATTGGTGGCATTGCAACTTCAATAATTGTTACTTTTACCCATGTTTGATCAATTCCATAGAAATACTTAAAGCCAATAAGAACTATTATTGGTACTATAACCATTTTTAAAACCATAGCCATTGTAACTATATGAAATTTGACAAAAATATGTTTTAATTCAAGCTTCATTCCAATTGCAATCATAGCAATGGGAACAAGAGTTGAACCAAGAGTTTGTGATGTTAATATTAAGAAGTTTGGAACTTCGAAATTTTTTGCAATTACAGTTACAAAAAACATTAAAGTAGGAGGGAATAAAAAGATACTTTTAAAAATTGATTTACTATCATTCCTTCTTCCACTTCCCCATGTAATGATAAACATACCAACAGAGACTAAAAGTAAGAATGAACCAAATAAATCATATATTAAACCATACACAATATAATCTTGTCCATAAAATGCATCAATATATGAAAATCCAATAAATGAAGTATTTCCAAAAGTTGCCATAATCATAAAAGTAGCAAGTAATAATCTATTTAATTTCATCATTTTACCAATAAAGTAAGCAAGCATTAAATTAAATAAAATAAAACAAATAAACATTAAGATTAGCCCAAAGATTTTTTGATCAAGAACTAATGGATAAATTTTAGAAAATACAATAGCAGGAAGTGAAAAATATATAATAAACTCAATTAGTTGTTTTGAGTTGTCATGAAATACTATTTTAAATAAGTAACCTAATAGTAAATAAATTGCAATTGGTAAAACTGGATCTAGCATGTTAACCTTTTTTGAAAAGATTATATTTAATAAAATCTTCTATTTATATTATGTATAATTGAAATATGAAAATTATAAGATTAGACAAAGTTAACTCAACTCATACTTACTTAAAAGAGTTTATATTAAATAATGGATACGAAGAACCATTATGTATTTTATCAGATTATCAAACAGATGGAATAGGAAGTAGAGGAAACTCTTGGACTGGTAAAAAAGGAAATTTATTTTTTTCATTTGTACTAAAAAAGGATTTATTACCTTTTGATCTACCTCTGCAAAGCGTTTCAATTTATGTTTCATTTATATTAAAAAATGTATTAAAAGATTTAGGTTCACATGTATGGTTAAAATGGCCAAATGATTTTTATCTAGAAGATAAAAAAATTGGTGGCACTATTACAACTATTTCAAAAGATCTGATTTATTGTGGAATAGGGCTTAATTTATTAAGTGTCGGAGATGATTTTGGGAAATTAGATATAGACGTAGATATGGATCATATAATAAAAAATTATTTTATAGACATTGAAAAAAAGATTTCATGGAAGCAAATATTTAGTGATTTTAAGGTAGACTTTCAACTTAGCAAAAAGTTCCAAACAACCATAGATAATCAAAAAGTTTCCCTCGAAAATGCGATATTAAATGAAGATGGTTCAATACAAGTAAACAATAAAAAGGTATTTAGTTTAAGATGACAGAAATTATTTCAATAGCTAATCAAAAAGGTGGGGTGGGTAAAACTACGACTGCTGTAAACTTAAGTGCAGCGCTTGCATTAGAAGGTAAAAGAGTATTATTAATTGATGCTGATCCTCAAGCAAATGCAACAACTTCATTAGGATTTCATAGAGATACTTATGAATATAATATTTATCATGTAATGTTGGGTACAAAAGAATTAAGTGAAATTATTTTAGATTCTGAAATTGAGAATTTAAAAGTTGCACCATCAAATATTGGCTTAGTAGGTATTGAAAAAGAGTTCTATAAAAATACAAAAGAAAGAGAGCTTGTTTTAAAAAGAAAAATTGATCCAGTAAAAAAAGATTTTGATTATATTATAATTGATTCACCTCCTGCTCTTGGACCGATTACAATAAATACTTTAAGTGCCTCAACATCTGTTCTTATTCCAATTCAGTGTGAGTTTTTTGCCCTTGAAGGATTGGCGCAATTATTAAATACAATTAAGCTAGTTAAGCAAACTATTAATCAAGGCTTACAAATTAGAGGTTTTTTACCAACTATGTATAGTTCTCAAAACAACTTATCTAAACAAGTATTTGCAGATTTAGCACAACATTTTGAAAATAAATTATTCAAAATAGATGATGATTCATATGTTGTAATTCCACGAAATGTTAAATTAGCAGAAAGTCCAAGTTTTGGGAAACCAATTATGCTATATGATACAAACTCAAGTGGTACGAAAGCATATACAAATTTAGCAAGAGCAATTGCAGGTTAATTTTTATCAATAGGAAAAAAAGATGGCGTTAGGTAGAGGATTAGGAGAATTATTAGGAGAAGTTGAATCGGCTTATGAAAGTTCAACTAGAAACAACAAATCAGGTGTAAATAAAATAGATGTTGCATCTATAAAAGCTAATCCAAATCAACCAAGAAAAATATTTGATGAAGAAAAATTAAATGATTTAAGTGAGTCAATAAAAGAACATGGTTTATTACAGCCAATTGTTGTTATTGAGAATGATGATAGTTCATATACTTTAGTTGCAGGGGAGAGAAGATTAAGAGCTCATAAACTTGCAAAAATTGATAAAATTAAAGCTATTATCATAGATGCTGATGAATTAAAATTAAGAGAATTAGCATTAATTGAAAATATTCAAAGAGATGATTTAAATATTATTGAATTAGCATACTGTTACGCACAGTTACTAAATGAGCATAATATTACCCATGAAGAACTATCAAGAAAAGTATTCAAAAGTAGAACTTCTATAACAAATACTTTAAGACTGTTACAATTAAGCTCATATGTACAACAATTTTTAGCAACGGACAAAATTAGTGCAGGTCATGCAAAAGTTATGCTTGGTCTTAGTGTTGATGAACAAAAAATGGTTTGTGATTCAATTATTGGTCAAAAGCTATCTGTTAGAGAAACAGAAAAATTAGTTAAAGAATTAAAAGAAAGAAATAGTGATAAACCTAAAAACAACAAAGAAATTAGTCCTTATGATATAAATCCATTAAAAAATTTAATGAATAAACTACAAGAAAACGATTTAAAAGTAAAAGTTGAAAAAAATTACTTTAAAATTGAATTTAACTCACAAGATGATATTGAAAAAATATCTTCATATTTTAACTTACAATAGTAACAAAATCTAAAAATTTACAATCTAATTTTTTCTTTTAATATAATTTTATAGTTAGTTTTGCTAAAATAATCAAGTTTTAGTTAAACTAAACTGTAAAAAATATGGAGGAATGAATGTTAGACATAAGTCCTGTATTATTGCTTAGCTCTGGTATCATCTTTCTTTTAGTTGTTGCTAGACTAAACAGTTGTCTTTTCAAGCCCTTATTAAAGCACATGGATGATAGAACAGCTTCTATAAAAAGAGATTTAGAAGATGCGAAATCAAACGGTGCTGATGTAGATGGTTTGTTAGCAGAAGCAAATGATATCATTTCAAAAGCTAAAAAGGAAGCAGCTGCAATTAGAGAACAAGCTTATAAGGAAGCAAAGGATAGTGCTGATGCAAAACTTGCAAGTGCTAAATCTGATTTAGAAGCAAAATCTGCGGAATTTGCTAAGAACTTACAAGACGAGACTAAAGCTCTAAGAGATTCTTTAGTATCTTCTATGCCTCAATTTAATGAGAGCCTAAAAGCTAAGCTTAGCTCAATTTAAGGGGAATAGAAAATGAAAAGAATATTATTACTTGGATTGGCTTTAGCTCCTGTTGCATTACTTGCAAACGAAGGTGCGGTAGAAACTGATATAGTACAAAGAACCGTTAACTTTATAATATTTGCTGGAATTTTATGGTATTTACTTGCTGATAAAATTAAAGCATTTTTTGCTGATAGAACTTTATCTATTCAAGCAGAGCTTGATAAAGTACAAGATACTTTAAAAGCTTCTAAAGATAAAGTTTCAGATGCACAGAAAAAATTAGAAGAAGCAAAAAAACTTGCTGCTGAGATTATAGATGGTGCAAAAGCTGATATCGATTCAGTTAAACAAAAAGTTGCAACTGCTGTTGATTCAGATATCTCTCATTTAAATAAAAGTTTAGATGAAATGATGAAAGTTGAAACATCAAAAGCTAAGAAAGAAGTTGTTACTAAAGTTCTTGAAGAGCTATTAAGTTCAGAAAATATTAAATTAACTCAAGATGAGTTAGCAAATATTGTTCTTAAAAAGGTAGCATAAGATGAATGATTTAGTAGCAAAAAGATACGTAAAAGCGTTAGTTGATGGTAGAGATAGTACTGCTATAACTGCTGTTAGTAATAAGCTAAATGTTATTTCTTCAGCTTTTGCTGATGAAAAATTTAATTCAATAGTATCTTCTCCAGAAGTTGCAGTTGCTTCAAAAGTAGATTTAGTTATCTCTTTAGTTGAATCAGCAAATGATGGAATCTTAAGTAATTTTATTAAGTTACTTGCAGAAAAAAGAAGATTAACATTATTACCATTTATTGCAAAAGAGTTAAACTCTCAAATTGCAAAAATGAATAATAGTTATGTTGGAGTTGTTTATACTAATCAAGAATTATCTAATGATTATGTATCTTCAATTGAAGAACAATTTAGTAAAAAATTTGATGTTAAATTATCACTATCACAAAATGTTTGTGATTATGATGGTATTAAAGTAGATATTGATGGACTTGGGGTTGAAATTTCTTTTTCTAAAGAAAGATTAAAATCACAGTTAATAGATCATATTTTAAAAGCAGTTTAGAACTTACAAAGGAGAAATTGAATGGGTGCAAAAATTCAAGCTGATGAAATCAGTTCTATAATTAAAGAAAGAATTGATAACTTTGAATTAAATGTAGATGTAAATGAAACAGGTAAAATTATCTCTTATGCAGATGGTATTGCTCAAGTTTACGGTCTAAAAAATGTTATGGCTGGGGAAATTGTTGAGTTTGAAAATGGTGAGAGAGGTCTTGCTTCTAACTTAGAAGAATCTTCAGTTGGTGTTGTTATCCTTGGAAAAGGAGAAGGTCTAAGAGAAGGAACTTCTTGTAAAAGACTTGGTAAACTTTTATCAACTCCTGTTGGAGAAGGTATGGTTGGAAGAGTTGTTAATGCTCTTGGTGAACCAATTGATGGTAAAGGTGCAATTGAATCAACTGAATCAAGATTAGTTGAAGAAAAAGCTCCAGGAATCATGGCTAGAAAATCTGTTCATGAGCCATTACAAACTGGTATTAAAGCTATTGATGCACTTGTTCCAATTGGAAGAGGTCAAAGAGAGCTTATTATTGGTGATAGACAAACTGGTAAAACAACAGTTGCAATTGATACAATTCTTAACCAAAAAGGTGAAGATGTAATTTGTATTTATGTAGCTATTGGGCAAAAATCATCTTCAATTGCTTCTGTAGTTAGAACATTAGAGGAATCAGGTGCAATGGATTATACTATTGTTGTTAATGCATCTGCTGCTGATTCTGCTGCATTACAATTTTTAGCTCCATATACTGGTGTTACTATTGGTGAATTCTTTAGAGATAATGGAAAACATGCCTTAATTATTTATGATGATTTATCTAAACATGCTGTTGCATATAGAGAAATGTCATTAATTTTAAGAAGACCTCCAGGTCGAGAAGCATACCCAGGAGATGTATTTTATCTACACTCAAGATTATTGGAAAGAGCTGCTAAAATGAGTGATGAAAGAGGTGCTGGTTCTATGACTGCATTACCAATCATTGAAACTCAAGCTGGAGATGTTGCTGCGTATATTCCAACAAACGTTATTTCTATTACAGATGGTCAAATATTCTTAGAAACTAACCTATTTAACTCAGGAATTAGACCTGCAATTAATGTTGGTTTATCAGTATCAAGAGTTGGTGGTGCTGCACAAATTAAAGCTACAAAACAAGTTGCTGGTACTTTAAAATTATCACTTGCTCAATATAGAGAGCTTGAAGCGTTTGCACAATTTGCATCAGACTTAGATGAAGCTACTAGAAGAGAGTTAGAGCTTGGTCAAAGAATGGTAGAAGTATTAAAACAAGGTGTAAATAAGCCATTAGTTATTGAAAAACAAATTGTTATTATTTATGCTGGAACAAAAGGATACTTAAACAGTGTTGCTGTTGGTGATGTTGTTAGATTTGAAGCTGAGTTACATGCTTTCTTTGAACAAAAATATTCAAATATTTTAGAAGCTATTAAGTCTAAACAAAAAATTGATGATGATACAGAAGCGCAATTAAAAGCTGCATTAGAAGAGTTTAAAACTGTATTTAGTGCAAACTAAGGATTAGTTAATGGCTAACTTAAAAGAAATAAAAATAAAAATAGGTAGTGTTAAAAATACTCAGAAGACAACTAAAGCTATGAAGCTTGTTTCTTCTGCAAAACTTACTAGAACTAGACAGTTATCTGAACAAGCTAGAAGTTATGCAAGAAAAATAAATGATGTTCTTTCTGATATTGCTGCTAGAGTTAGCAAAGTTCAAGACGAAGGAAATATTAGTAGAACATTTGTGCAAAATGATACTCCAAAAACAGTTGATATTGTTTTTGTAACTGCTGATAAAGGACTTTGCGGTGGTTTTAATATGGCAACAATTAAAGCAGTTAGTAAATTAATTGCAGAACTTGAAGCTAAAGGTTCAAAAGTTAGATTAAGAGCTGCTGGAAGAAAAGGTGTAGATTACTTCACTTTCCAAGGTATTTCTTTAGAACAAAAAATTTCTGACTTATCTTCTGCTCCTGATTATGATAGAGCAGCTGATTTTATAAATAGTGTAGTTGAAGACTTTCAAAATGAAGTTACTGATAAAGTAGTTTTAGTTTATAATGGATTCTTAAATATGCTATCTCAAGAAATTAGAATTAGAGAATTATTACCAATTAGCTTAGAAAAAGTTGAAATTAGTGATACAGCTTCTATGTTAAATATTGAGCCAGAAGATGATGAAGATGAAGTGTTAAATGAATTAACTGAAAAATATATTGATTTCAATATGTATTATGCATTAATAGACTCTTTAGCTGCTGAGCATTCTGCTAGAATGCAAGCAATGGAAGCTGCAACTAAAAATGCAAAAGAAAAAGTTAATAGTTTAACAGTTGAATATAATAAAGCTAGACAAGCTGCAATTACAACAGAGCTGATAGAAATTATCAGTGGTGTTGAAGCATTAAAATAATTTAAAGGAGCTGCCCGCATGAAAGGTAAAATTCTTCAGGTAATGGGTCCGGTTGTTGACGTAGAGTTCGACGGATACTTACCAGAAATTAATGAAGCTATTAATGTAGTATTAGCTGACGCTAATGCTGATAGATTAGTACTAGAAGTTGCTGCACATATTGGTGATAGTAGAGTTAGAACTATTGCAATGGATATGACAGAAGGTTTAACTAGAGGTCAAGAATGTATTGCTACAGGTGGACCAATTAAAGTTCCAGTTGGTGAAGCTGTACTTGGAAGAATCTTCAACGTTATTGGTGAGCCAGTTGATGAAGGTGATGCAATTCCTGCTGATGTTGAAAGATGGTCTATTCATAGATCAGCTCCTTCATTCGAAGAACAATCAACAAAAACTGAAATGTTTGAAACAGGTATCAAAGTTGTTGACCTTTTAGCACCATATTCAAAAGGTGGAAAAGTTGGACTATTTGGTGGTGCTGGTGTTGGTAAGACAGTTATCATCATGGAATTAATCCATAACGTTGCATTTAAGCACTCTGGATACTCAGTATTCGCAGGTGTTGGTGAAAGAACAAGAGAAGGTAATGACCTTTATCATGAAATGAAAGACTCAAACGTACTTGATAAAGTTGCACTGTGCTATGGTCAAATGAGTGAGCCTCCAGGAGCAAGAAATAGAATTGCATTAACTGGTCTTACAATGGCAGAATACTTTAGAGATGAAAAAGGTCTTGATGTATTAATGTTCGTTGATAATATCTTTAGATTTGCACAATCAGGTTCGGAGATGTCAGCATTATTAGGAAGAATTCCTTCAGCTGTTGGATACCAACCTACACTTGCATCAGAAATGGGAAAATTACAAGAAAGAATTACTTCTACTTCTAAAGGTTCTATTACTTCTGTTCAAGCAGTTTACGTACCAGCGGATGACTTAACAGATCCAGCTCCAGCTTCTGTTTTTGCTCACTTAGATGCAACTACAGTTCTTAACAGAAAAATTGCTGAAAAAGGTATCTACCCAGCGGTTGATCCACTAGATTCATCTTCAAGAATCTTAAGTGCTGATATCCTTGGTCAAGAGCATTATGATGTAGCAAGAGGTGTTCAGTCTGTATTACAAAAATATAAAGATTTACAAGATATTATTGCTATTCTTGGTATGGATGAGTTATCAGAAGCTGATAAACTTGTTGTTTCAAGAGCAAGAAAAATTGAAAGATTTTTATCTCAACCATTCTTCGTTGCAGAAGTATTTACAGGAAGTCCAGGTAAATATGTTGAATTAAAAGATACTATTGCTGGATTCCAAGGAATTTTAGCAGGTAAATATGACAACATCCCTGAAATGGCATTCTATATGGTTGGTGGAATCGACGAGGTTCTTGCTAAATCTGAGAAAATGAAATAACATAAAACCATTAAGGCATAACATGGATACAATTAGATTATCAATCGTTACACCTAATGGAGAAATATTTAATGATGATGTAAAAACTGTTACTCTCCCAGGAAAAGAGGGAGAGTTCGGTGTTCTACCTGGACACTCATCATTAGTTTCTTCATTAACAGTTGGTGTAATTGTTATTGAAAAAGCAAATTCTACTGAAGCAGTTGCTATTAACTGGGGACATGTAAAAGTAGATGAAAAATCAGTTGATGTATTAGCTGATGGAGCTATTGCATTAACAGCTGGAAAAGACTCTGAAATTGCTAAAAATATTGAAGCTGCAAAAGAATTAGTTAACTCTGTAAAAGATTCTAATATCTCTGTTGCTTCTGTTGAAGCAAAAATTAATTCATTTGCATAGAAGCTCATGATAACTACATTACTAAATTATTTGGCAAATAGTAGTGCTATAACTTATATAGTTTTAGCACTATTGTCAACGTACCTAATCATAACTTTTTGGATTTTCTTTTATCGAAATGCTGCACTTTCTAAACTTATTAGTAATGAAAAAAAAGCATTAGAATCATTAACTTCAAGAGAAGCTAGGTTTTCACCATTGTCGGCACTAAATAAGTGTTCAAATAATTCAAATTCTAAAGAATTGCTTCACGCGTGTGAAATTAATTTAATTAAAGATGCAAGTCAAGGTGTATCTTGGTTAGCAATCATATCTTCAACATCACCTTTTATTGGTCTTTTTGGTACAGTTGTTGGTATATTAGAATCATTTGCAAAATTTGCAAGTCAATCAAAAGTTGCATTCTCTGTAATTGCACCTGCTATTTCAGAAGCATTAGTAGCAACAGCAGCTGGTATTTTAGTTGCAATCTTTGCATATACTTTCCATCAAATTATTTCAAGAAAAATATATGAGTTAAATATTTATCTTAAGGCAGAATCGCAAATTTTAATTGCTAAAGGGTAATACTGTGTACGATTTCAATGATAAACCAGAATTAAATATTACACCTTTAGTTGATATTATGCTAGTTTTATTAGCTATATTAATGGTTACAGCACCAGTAATAGAGTTCGAAGAACCTATTCAACTTCCAGTTGGAAGTAAATCAAAACAAGTACAAGACTTTCAAAAAATAGATATAATAATTACAAAAGATAGAATAGTTACATTAAATAAAAATAAAGTAGAAATAGCTAACTTTCCAGATAGTTTTTTACTATTTTCAAATGGTAAAGATCAAAATACTCCAATACATATTAGAGCAGATAAAGATTTAAAATATGATGATATTATTTTTGTTTTGAAATCATGTAAAGAAGCAGGTTTTCTTAAAGTGTCATTAGTAACAGATGGATAGTTGATGCAAAATAAATCTTCATTTATAATTTCAGGTATAATTGCAATTTCATTTTATGTTATGTTATGCTTAGGAATTCTTTTTTATATTATGAGCCCTGAGCCAAAAATGATTAGCATTATGCCTACAGCTACAACAATTGAACTTGATATGATTGTTGAAAAAAGTGATAAAAAAATGATTGAGAAAAAAGCAGAGAAAAAAATTGAAAAAGAAGAAGTACAAGAAAAAACTGCTTCTGCTTCAAATGAAAAAAGACCTGATTTAAAATCTTTATTTGCAAATGTTAAAGAAACAGCAAAAGCAGTTGCAAAAGAAGAAGTTAATAATGTTGAAAAATCAGCAGATCCTAAAAGATTTAAATCTAAATTTGAAAAAGAGAAAAAATCTTCAAATATTAAGATTGATAAATTGTTAGATGATGAAAAAACTACAACAAATGCTAAAAGTGCAAATGCAGCTAAGGGCGTTGAAACTGATGAGTATTTTTCAAAAGTAAATGATTTGTTATCGGTTTGGGTACCAGTTGGATCTGGATTAAAGGCTGTTGTTTTAGTTATGATTGACTTAAATGGTAAATTTGATTATCGTTTTGTAAATAAATCAGGTGATGAAGCATTTGATACATCTTTAGAGGCATTTTTGGATGAACAAAGAAATATTCCTTATCCAATACCTACAAAAGATAAAGCAATTAAAATTAATGTTGATTTCAAATCGGAAGGATAAAAATTATGTATAAAATATTTTTGTTAATATCTTTGATATTAAGTTCAGTTTTTGCACAAGTTGATGCAAATTTAGAAATTGTTAAAAAAGCAAATTCTATTCCAAAAATTTTGGTTTCAGTTGCTAGTAATGCATCAGAAATTGAAACTTTAAGCAAGATAAAGAAAAGTTTAATTGACGATTTAGGAGTAACAGGGCATTTTGAAGTAGCCACTGTTACAAGTCAATCTGCATATGATAGTTTACCAGATATTATTGGTTTATCTAATCAAGGAGTAAGTTTATATTTAAACTTATCAGCTAGAAAAGAAGCCTCTGGTGAATATACTTTGATGACTAAATTATATGATATTAATGCTAGAGCTTTAATTTTAGAGAAAAACTTTACTACATCACAAGAAGATAGATATGTTTTTTTAGCACATAAAGCAGCGATATCAATTAATGCATTCTTTAAAGCACCAAGTGTAGATTGGATGGATAAGTTTGTTGTTTTCTCTGTATATAAAGGACCTGGAAAGGCTGATATATTAATTGGTGATTATACTTTGACTTATAAGAAAACAGTTGTTACAGGTGGTTTAAACATCTTTCCTAAATGGGCAGATAACGATCAAAAAACTATTTATTATACATCATATGCTTATAAAAATCCTACTTTAGTAAAATTAAATATTTATACTAGAAGTAAAGAAGTAATGATGGAATCAGATGGAATGATTGCTTGTTCAGATGTAAATGATGATGGAAGTAAATTATTAGTTACAGCATCACCAAATAACCAACCAGATGTATTTTTAGTTGATGCAAGAACTAAAGCTAAAAAACAAATTACTAAATTTAGTGGGATTGATGTTGGCGCTCAATTTATTGAAGATGATTCAAGAATTGTATTCGTTTCAGATAGACTTGGTAATCCAAATATTTTTGCACAAGGTATAAATTCAACTGCTGTTGAAAGACTGGTTTACCACAGCAATAATAATTCATCTGCAACAGCATATAAAAATACTATTGTTTATAGTAGTAAAGATTCAAGTAATGAATTGGGTGATAAAAGCTTTAACCTTTATTTGATCTCTACAAAAACAGATAATTTAACAAGATTAACATCAAGTGGAATTAATCAGTTCCCTAAATTCTCTAATGATGGACAAACATTATTGTTTATTAAATCATTATCAGGAGTTAGTTCAGTTGGTATAATTAGACTTGATTATAGTAAATCATTCCTTTTCCCATTAAGTGGAGGAAGAATTCAATCTATTGATTGGTAAAAATATTCTATATCAAATGTTTTTATGCATTTGATATAGATTTTTTATTTTTTTTGTAATTTTATTTTTTACTAAAATATTTCTTTTTTATTTTTTTCAATATTTTCCCTTTTTATGGCTTTTTGAAGCCCTTTTGTAACTATAAATATCTTTTTATATTTTATTCTTAAACTTTAAGTTTATTTGATTTATACTACGATTACTGAATCAAAATTAATATTTATTTTGATAAAATAAATAAATGTGTTGAAATATGAAAACATAAACTATAATTAAGGTTCAGTTCAGTATTATTCCACAAATTTTACTTCAAGGAAAAAAATTATGAAAAAATTAGGTCTTTACTCTGTTTTAGTTGCAGCTTTATTATTTGCTACAGGTTGTAGTGAAAAAAATGCTGATATGAATGTTGAAAATGTTGCACAACCAGAAGTAGCTAATACTATTCCTGACACAAATATTGCTGATGGTAGTTTTTCTGCTTTAGAAAAAACTGGTGATGGTCAATACTTTATGATCAATGGACAAAAAGTATTTATTGCTAACATCTATTTCGGATTTGATAAATATGATTTAGCTGGTGATAACAAAGAAAAAGCAATGTCAAATGCTTCAAAATTATCAGCTTTAAATTCTGATACTACAGTAAAAGTTTCTGGTAACACAGATGAGTGGGGAACTGATGAGTATAACTATGCATTAGGTTTAAAAAGAGCTAACTCTGTTAAAGATGTATTAGTTGCTAACGGTGTAGTTGCTAACGTTTCTTTAGTTTCATTAGGTGAAAGTTCTCCAGTATGTACTGAGAAAACTAAAGATTGTTGGTCAAAAAACAGAAGAGTTGAACACGATTTAAGTAAATAATTTCAATGAATAACTATCTTCTATCTCTATTAGTAGTATCTTCAATTGCCGGAGCCCAAGAGGTTTCGGTATTTGATGCTGGAAATTTGAATGCAAATAGTCCTTATGGATTAAATTCTTCGGAAAAGCATATCTTAAAGAACCAAACAAATATAAATTCTTTATCTTCAAAAGTTGGAGATATGAATTCTTTAATTGAATCTATTAATAGAAGATTAGAAGGCTTAGAATCTACATATGAAGGTGATTCTGCAAAATTAAATTCAACAGTGTTGAAAATTAATGAATTATCACAGAAAATAGGCCAATCTTCAGATTTAGCTTCTAACAGCGATGCAGCTGAAATAAAAAATGTTTCTCAACAACTTTTAAATATGAAAAGTGACTCTGAAAAAGAGATGAAGGAAAGCATTAATACTTTAAAAGCTGCACTTGCTAAAATTACAACTTTAGTAAATAAAATTAACTCAGACTATGTTTCTTCTTCTGAATTAGAAAAAAATATGCAACAATTCATAACAAGAGAGGAATTTGAGGCCTTAAAAAAGACTCTGGGAGTAAAAACTACTCAAGTAACTCCAAAAAAAACTAACCAAGAAAAATCATCTGCAGTAGAAACAAATGTAACAGCTGATGAAGTAATAAAAGAAAATCTTACAGCAGAAGATAAAGTAAAACTTTTAAATGATGCAAAAAAAGATTTTGATGCTAAAAACTATAACAGTGCAATTCCTAAATATGAAAAACTAGTAGAAGTAAATTATAAACCAGCCGAAGGTAATTTTTATCTAGGAGAAATGTGGTATATAAGAAAAAAATATGATCTTGCAATAAGTCATTTTAAAAAATCTGCTGTACTTTATGATAAAGCAGCTTATATGCCTACATTATTATTGCATAGTGCTATTTCATTTGAAAATACTAAAGATAAAGATAATGCTAAGAATTTTTATAGTACATTAATAGATCTTTATCCAAGTTCGAGTGAAGCAACGATAGCGAAAAAGAATTTATCTAAATTATAATAATTATAAAATAAGGAAAACATATGTCAAAAGTAATAGGTATAGAATATACATTAAAAGATGCTAAAACAGGTGAGCAATTAGATACTAATGTTGGTCAAGCTCCATTAGAATTTATTTCAGGAAAAGGTCAAATTATTCCTGGACTTGAGTCTAAATTAGTTGAAATGTCTGCAAATGAAGAAGCAGATGTTTTAGTACAACCTGTTGATGCTTATGGTGAATATAATAATGAAGCTGTTCAAGTTTTACCAAAAGAGCAATTCGCTGGTATTGAATTAGTTGAAGGTATGTCTTTATATGGAACTGGTGAACAAGGTGAAACTGTACAAGTTGTAGTTAAATCATTCTCTGATTCAGATGTTACAATTGATTACAATCACCCAATGGCTGGAAGAACTTTAATGTTTTCCGTTTCTGTATTATCTTTAAGAGATGCAACTGAAGAAGAAGTTCAAACAGGTGTTGTTGGTGGAATGGCTGCTATGGGTGGTGGTTGTTGTGGTGGTGGCGGTGGTCACGATCACGGACATGACCATGGTGGAGGTTCTTGTGGAACTGAGCAACCTAAACAATCTCATGGTGGATGTGGTTGTCACTAATTTACAAAGTGTGAATACTTTAAAAGCCCAAGAGTTCTTGCTCTTGGGCTTTTTTATTTTAAAGACTAAAAAAATAGAGTATAATAATCTCTTAAAATACAAAATATAAAATTTATAATAAGGTGAAAACATATGAAAAAAGTTGCTTTTATTTTTCCAGGTCAAGGAAGTCAAACAATTGGTATGGGAAAAGATTTCTTTGAAAATAGTGAAATTGCAAAAGAAATGATTTCAAAGGCTAGTGAAAGATTAAATATTGATTTTGAAAAACTTTTATTTGAAGAAAATGATAATATAGGAAAAACTGAATTTACACAACCAGCGATTTTATTGGTAAGTTCAATTGCAAATGCTATTTTTAAAGAAAAATGTAATATTGTTCCTGAATTTGTATTAGGTCACTCACTTGGTGAATTTTCAGCCTTAGTAGCAGCAGGTGCAATTGATTATTTAGATGCAATTGAATTAGTTCATAGAAGAGGATTATTTATGACTGAGGCTTGTTCAGGTGGTGGTGCTGGAATGATGGCGCTTGTTGGTATTGATGATGAAGCTGTTGAAAAGATTTGTGTAGAGCAAAGAGAAGCTGGAAAACAAGTATGGCCTGCAAATTATAATATGGATGGTCAATTAGTTCTTGCTGGGATTAAAGCTGATTTAGAAGCTTTAGTTGATACTTTCAAAGATGCAGGTGCTAAACGAGCTATTGTTTTAGATATGTCTGTTGCTTCTCATTGTGAATTATTAACAAGTGCGGTAGAAAATTTAAAACCTTATTTAGAAGAATATTTAAATGATGAATTTATTCCTGTTATTTCAAATGTTAGTACAGAAGCTTATACTAGTAAAGATGAAGCTATAGAATTATTATCAGCTCAGCTCACAAGTCCTGTAAAATATAAGCAATCAATCATGGCTCATGAGTCAAAAGTAGATTTATTTATAGAGTTTGGAAATGGTATAGTTTTAAAAGGTTTAAATAGAAAAATTACAAAAGTGCCAACATTAAATGTTTCTGATATAAAAACTTTAGAAAGTGTACTTGGTGAATTAAATGACTAAATTAGCAATTATGGGAGCTATGCAAGAAGAGATTGAACCTCTTTTAGCATATTTTGATAAAGTAAATGTTGTTGAGTATGCAAATAACAAATATTATGAAGTAAATTATAAAGGTTTAGATATTGTAATTGCTTATTCAAAAATAGGAAAAGTATTTGCATCTTTAACAGCTTCAACAATGATTGAAAAATTTGGATGTGATACTTTATTATTCTCAGGTGTTGCAGGTGGAATCAATCCTAATCTTAAAATTGGTGATCTAATTATTGCTGATAAATTATGTCAACATGATTTAGATATAACAGCTTTTGGACATCCTCATGGATTTGTTCCAGGAGGAAAGGTTTTTGTTGAGACTACAAAAGACTTAAGAGATCTTGCTATAAAAGTAGCAAATGAAAATGATTTAAAAGTTATAGTAGGAACAATTGCTACAGGTGATCAGTTTGTTCACTCAAATGAGAGAAAAAAATTTATTGAAAAAACTTTTACTGCTGATGCATTAGAGATGGAAGGTGCAAGTGTTGCTGTTGTTTGTGATGCTTTAAATATTCCATTTTTTATTTTAAGAGCTATCTCTGATACTGCTGATATGGATGCAGGTTTTGATTTTGATGAATTCTTAAAATCTAGCGCTAAAAATTCTGCTGATTACTTAATCAAAATACTTAAAGAATTAAAGAAATAACTACTTCGTATATTATATAAATAAAATTGAAACTATTTTGGTTTCACTTTTATTTATTTTCTAATTAAACTACATTTTTTATTACTAAAAGACACCTTTTACACTCTTTTAGATGATAAAGTTTTCCTATATATTAACAAGGAGATTTAATGTTCGCAGAAATCAATACTTTTCTGAATGATCTTATTTGGGGTAATATTTTAATATATTTATTACCAGCATTAGGGATTTTTTTTACAATTAGTTCTAGATTTGTACAATTTAGATACTTTTTTAGAATGTTTAGTATTTTAAGAGATACTGTTCATGATAAGGATGGACATATTAGTTCATTTCAAGCTTTAATGCTAAGTGTTGCTGGTCGTGTTGGTGGTGGTAATATTGCGGGTGTTGCAGTAGCTATTACTCTTGGTGGTGCAGGTGCTGTTTTTTGGATGTGGGTTATTGCTCTTGTTGGAATGGCTACTAGTTTCTTTGAGTGTTCTTTAGCTCAGTTATATAAAGAAAAAGATGGTGTTGATTCTCGTGTTTACAGAGGTGGCCCAGCTTATTACGCAACAAAAGGTTTGGGTCAAAGATGGCTAGGTGTAATTATTTCTATTTTATTAATTATCACATTTGGTTTTGCATTCAATGCTACTCAATCTTTTATTATTTCAACTTCATTTGAAGCATCATTCAATCTTCCAACTTGGATTGGTGGTCTTATCGTTACTGCTGTTTTTGGTGTTACTATTTTTGGTGGTGTAAAAAGAATTGCTAGAATGTCTGAAGTTATTGTTCCTATCATGGCTTTAGGATATTTATTAATAGCACTTGTTGTTATTGTTTTAAATATAAATGAAATTCCTGGCCTAGTTTCTATGATTATAAATGAAGCGTTTAATCCAAGTTCTGCTATTGGTGGTGGTATTGGAGCTGTAATTTTACAAGGTGCAAAAAGAGGTATGTTTTCAAATGAAGCTGGACTTGGGTCTGCGCCAAATGTAGCTGCTGTTGCATATGTTGCTCATCCTGTTCAACAAGGTATCGTTCAATCATTCTCTGTATTTATTGATACTATTATTTTATGTTCTTGTACAGCATTTATAATTCTTTTATCAGGTGTTTATACTCCTGGTGCTAATGGAGCTGATGGTATTTTATTAACACAAAATGCTTTAATTGAACATATTGGTCCAATGGGTGGTTATTTTATTACTATTGCATTATTTTTATTTGGTTTTTCTTCAATGATTTATAACTATTATTTAGCTGAAAATAGTTTAAATTTCTTTTCTAAAGGTAATGTATTTATATTCAATATTTTTAGAATAGTTTGTATTTTACTTGTTATTTGGGGCTCATTCCAAGATTTAAGTTCAATATTTGCTTTTGCTGATTTAAGTATGGGATTATTAGCTATTATGAATATGATAGTAATTGCTTTATTATACAAACCAGTTCTACAACTTATTAGAGGATATGAGAGACAAATAAAAGAAGGGAAAACTCCTGTTCTTAGATATAATGACTATGTTGAATTCAATTTTGAAAAAGAAACTTGGAAGGAAATTGTTGATAATATCAATGATAAAAAAAGAAAAAAATAAGGAATAAAAACTTATTTTTTATTTTTTGAAGAAGAATTTAATAATTCTTCTTCCTTAAATGTTTTACTAAAAACACTTACTTTTAAGTAATATTTAGACACTATATCTTTAAAATAATAATTAAAAGGTCTTGTATGTTTAACAAAGAAGGAATTCCTTTTTTTGTAATTGTTATCCCCTTCCTTAGTATCTTCTTAATATCTTTTCTTGCTATTTCATATAGTCAAAAGCTTTCAAATAATAGTTTTGAATTAAGTATGAATGAGTATAAAAAATTGTATTTGCAGAATAATGAACAAAATAATAACTTAGAATTGTTTATTAAAAATAAAATAGATGAAAATAAAGTTATGAATAGTGATTTTACTAGCTTTATGTTAGCGGTTACTTCCGTGGTTACTCTTTTTATGGCATTTTTTTCATATATAATGATTTTAATCACAAAAGATCTTGTTAAAAAATATAAAAATGAAGTTGAAGAAAGAGAAGAGGAATTACACTCTTTAAATGAAAATTTATTTTTGAAAGTTCAAAATGGTATTGAAGAAGGAAAACAAAAAGATAAAAAAATATTAGAACAAGCAAAATTAGCAAGAATTGGTTCTATGATTTCTATGATTGCCCATCAATGGAGACAACCTTTAACTGAATTATCAGGTATTTTGATGGAGTTAGAAACAGCAACAAGATTTAAAAAAGTTGATGAGAATCATATTTTAGGTGCAATTGAAAAAAGTGATAAAATGATTCAATATATGTCAAATACTATTGATGATTTTAGGAATTTTTATAGACCTGATAAAGTAAAAGAAGAGTTTTTAGTTTCAATCTCTTGTAAAAGTGCTATAAATATTATTGGAGCTACATTAAAAAATTTTAATATAAAATTGAATATAAATATTGAAAATGATAAGAAAATTTATGGATATCCAACAGAATTTTCACAAGTTATTTTAAATATTTTAAGTAATGCAGCCGATATCTTAGTTGAAAAAAGTATTAAAAATCCACAAATTGACTTGAATATTGATACAAAAGGAATACTATCTATTATTACAATAAAAGATAATGCCGGTGGAATTCCACAAAAAAATCAAGAATTAATTTTTGATCCATATTTCAGTACAAAAGATTCATCAAAAGGAACAGGATTAGGGCTTTATATTTCAAAACTTATAATTGAGCGAAATATGGGTGGAGAGCTTAGTGTTTACAATGATGATAAAGGTGCTGTCTTTAAAATAGTAGTTGCAGGATAAATAAATGAATGAAGAATTATTAAAAGAGTTAAAAGATATATCTATTTTATGTGTAGAAGATGAAGATGGAATAAGAGATACTATTGTTAGTACATTAAAGTATTATTTTAATGAGGTTTATGAAGCAAGTGATGGAAATGAAGCTTATGAACTTTATGAGTATTATAAGCCTAAAATTATATTATCAGATATTCAAATGAAAGATTGCAATGGTCTTGAACTTGTAAAAAAAATTAGACAAACTGATAATGAAACAATGATTATTATGCTAACAGCATATTCTAATGAAGAATATTTAATAGAATTAATAAATTTGAATATCAATCATTTTATATTAAAACCATTAAATTTAAAAAAATTGAATGTTGCATTAGAAAAATATTTGATAAAAGCTGTTGAACCTATTTTATTAGTAGATGATTTAGTTTTAGATTCTCATAAAAGAGAACTTATTTACAAAGGTACAGAAATTATTCATTTAAGAAAAAGAGAGAAAGATTTTTTACATTTATTATATGAAAAAAAAGGTTCAATTCTAAAATATGAAGAAATTGAATTTGAACTTTGGAGTGATAAAGAGATGACAAGTCATGCTTTAAAATCATTTATTAAAGAACTTAGAAATAAGATTCCAGTTAATATAATCAAAAATGTACCTCAAGAAGGGTATACTTTAACTAAATAGAAATATACACACTTTTTACATACTTCTATTTTATATTATAATGAAATTATTAATTAAAAGGGTTTTTATGGAAAAATTATTAAGAATTGAAAAAGACTTTTTAGGTGAAAAAGAGATTCCATCAGACAAATATTATGGAATTCAAACATTAAGAGCAAAAGAAAATTTTAACATTACTAAAACAGATATATCTTTGTTCCCAAATTTTATTAAATCACTTGCAAAAGTTAAAAAAGCTTGTGCTTTAACTAATTATGAATTAGGTGATTTAACTGACATACAAAAAGATGCAATAGTACAGGCTTGTAATGAGATAATAGATGGAAAATTCCATGATCAATTTATAGTAGATCCTATTCAAGGTGGAGCTGGAACTTCTACAAATATGAATGCAAATGAAGTTATTGCAAATCGAGCTTTAGAAATTTTAGGAAAACCAAAAAGTTCATATGATATTATTCATCCAAATAATCATATAAATATGAGTCAATCTACAAATGATGTTTATCCTACTGCTATTAAACTAACTTTACATGAATTAATCTACAAACTAAAAGATTCATTAAGATTTTTAAGAGATTGTTTTGAAGAAAAAGCAGTTGAATTTAATGGTGTTTTAAAAATGGGAAGAACTCAGCTTCAAGATGCTGTTCCAATGACTTTAGGGCAAGAATTTAAAACTTTTGCTGTTATGATAGATCATGATATTTTTAAACTAAGAGAGGTTCAAACTCAATTAAAAGAAGTAAATTTAGGTGCAACAGCGATTGGAACTGGAATTAATACAAAAGCAGCTTATCAAAGAAAAGTTATTAGCAATTTAAGAGAAGTAACAGGTGTTGATTATATAAGTGCTGGAGATTTAATTGAAGCTACTCAAGATACAGGTTCATTTGTACATATCTCTGGAATGCTAAAAAGTGTTGCAATTAAAATATCTAAAATTTGTAATGACTTAAGACTTTTAAGTTCAGGTCCACGTGCTGGATTTAATGAAATAAATCTTCCTCCAATGCAACCTGGATCTTCAATAATGCCTGGAAAAGTAAATCCTGTTATGCCTGAAGTTGTAAATCAAGTTGCTTTTGAAGTGATTGGTGCAGATGTTACTATTTCAATGGCAAGTGAAGGTGGACAATTACAGTTAAATGTATTTGAGCCATTAATTGCTTTTAAACTATTTAATTCTATTAATATGATGAGAAGAGCATTTTACTCTTTGGGTGAAAAATGTATTAAAGGTATTACTGCAAATGAAGATGTTTGTATGGAAAATATTTTAAATTCGGTAACTATTGTAACTTGTTTAAATCCAATTATTGGATATGAAAAATGTTCTGCACTTGCTAAGGAAGCACTAAAAGCAAATAAAAGAGTATACGATATTATTTTAGAACAAGAATTATTTACAAAAGAAGAACTTGATGAATTATTAAAACCTGAAAATATGGTTAATAACTTTATTAAGGAAACTAAATGAGAATAACTGTATTAAATACAGGAGGAACTTTTAATAAAAGATATAATCCAATTAAAGGATTACTTGAAGTTCCTTTTGATAGTATAGCATTAGACAAGATTGTAAAATCTTGTCATAATGTAGAGTTTGATATTAAAAATATTGTTTCAAAAGATAGTTTAGAATTTACACAAGAAGATAGAGAGACTATTTTAAAAGAGATACAAAACAGTACAAGTGATAAAATTATCATAATTCACGGAACTGATACTGTTGATTTAACTGCAAAGTTTATTGAAGATAAAATTGATGGCAAAAAAATAGTTTTTACAGGAGCAATGGTTCCCATGAGTATTGATGAAGTGGAAGCAACTATGAATTTTTCACAAGCTATTGGATTTTTAAATGCTCCAATTCAAAATGGAATTTATTTATCTATGCATGGAGTTGTAGTAGAACACTCAAAACTTTTAAAAGACAGAAGTGTAGGGCAATTTTTAGTTAAAAATTAAGTTTATAAATTGAATAATATGTCAATTTATAAATATAGGATAAAGATTATGGAAAAATTAATTAATACTTTAAAAGCTTGCGGTTATGCCGTACATTTTGTACAAACAAAAGATGAAGCACTTGAACTATCAAAAACATTTATAAAAGCTAATATGAGTGTTGGACTTGGTGGAAGTGAAAGTGTAAAAGAGATTGGATTATTAGAATACTTAGTAAATAAAAAAGATATTACGCTTTTTAATCAATATGAAGATGGTATTTCTATGGATGAAAATATTCACAGAAGAAGACAAGGTCTAGTTTCTGATATTTTTGTTACAAGTACAAATGCTCTAACACAAGATGGAAAACTTGTAAATGCAGATGGAAGTGGAAATAGAGTTGCTGCTTTTTCTTATGGACCTAAAAATATTTTAGCAATAGTTGGAATTAATAAAATTGTTGAAAATCTAGAAGCAGGTTTCAAAAGAGTTATGGAAGTTGCTGCTGTTAAAAATATTGATAGAATAAATAATAAAGCAATTGAAATGGGTAAAGAACCAAAGTACAATCTTGAAAATATTGCAAATAAATTTTCTTGGGTAAAAGCTGATGATAAAGATAGAATCATCATTATTTTGGTTAATGAAGAATTAGGATATTAAAGAAATTTCTTAATATTTACTTGATAATTAAATTGACAAGATCTTTTTTTTCATATACAATATAAGTAACATAGACAGAAGGGTTCTTATGTATTTAGCAAATGAGAAGAAATTATTATTTATAATTAGATATCTATTATCTATTATTATATTATTACTTTCCATTTCACTTACCACTTTTTTATATTTTGAAAATAAATCAGCTTTTGAGAAAATAAAACAAGAAACAGAAGTAAAATTTATTAGCGAAAAAAAACAACTCATTAAAGAACAAATTGATAATATTTATGATTATGTTATTGATGAGCAAAATAGTACTGAAGAAAATCTAAAAAAAAGCCTTAAAACAAAAATTTATGATATTCATAAAGTAATTATAAATATTTATAATCAATACAAAGATATATACTCAAAAGAAGAAATAACACTTTTAATAAAAACTATAATAAAAGATATGAAGTTTAACGATAATCGAGGTTATTTTTTTATCTATGATAAAGATGGAAAAAATATTTTCCATGGTTTAAATGTAGAATTAGAAGATGAAAACCTAATAAAACACCGAGATTCACAAGGTGTTTATACTTTAAAAGAATCTTTAGATTCACTTAAAAATAGTGATGAATCATATCAAATATGGTATTGGAAAAAAACACAATCAGATGATCATGAATATAAAAAAATAGGTTTTATCAAAAACATAAATGAACTTGATTGGTTTATAGGAACAGGTGAGTATATAGAAGATTTTAAAAAAAATACACAAGCAGAAGTTATAAAACAAATTAGTAAATTTAGTTTTGGGGAAAATAGTTATATTATTGTTACAGATAAAAACAATAATTATATTAGTCACATAAATAAAGATTTAATCGGTAAAAATGCTTTTGAAAAAATAAAAGCTATAGATGAAAATAATAATTTAAAAGCAATATCAAAAGTAATAAATGAGTCTCAAGGCTATGTATTTTTAGATTTTTATAAACCAAATACTACTGATATAAAATCTAAAATTATATATTTACGAACTATTCCTAACTGGGATTGGGTAATTAGTACAGGTTTTTATAAGGATGATATTGATGTTTTAATTAATAAAGAAAAAGAGATATTAACCCTTGCTTATGAAAAAAATGTAAAAGAACTATTTTTAGGTTCTCTTCTTTCAACTTTTATTTTATTAGGTATATCTTTTTATATCTCTTTTATAATAGAAAAAAAATTAAATACATATAAAGCTAATATAAAAAGTTATATGGATGAAAATCAAAAACAATATGAACTTTTAGCACAAAAAACAAAATTGGTTGCTATGGGACAGATGTTAGAAAATATTGCACACCAATGGAGACAGCCTTTATCTTTAATTACTATTTTAACAAGTGGTATAAAAATAAAAAAAGAGTTAGATGTTTTAGAGGATGATTTTTTATTAAGTTCTTTAACCAATATAGAAAATAGTGCATATCATTTGAGTGAAACAATAGAAGATTTTAGAGATTTTTTTAGACCAGATAAAGAAAAAAGTCTTTTTTCTATGAATAGTGCACTTGATAAAACATTTAAACTTCTTCAAATTCAATTGGATAATAAACAAATAAAAGTGATTAGAAACATTGATGATTTATCTATAAATGGATTTGAAAGAGAGTTTCTGCAAGTTTTATTAAACATATTTAAAAATGCAATGGATGCCTTAGAGTTAGTTCCTAGCGAAAAATATATTTTTATAGATATACATCAAATAAATTCTAATTTAATTATAAAAATAAAAGATAATGCAGGTGGAATAAAAGAAGATATTATTAAACGTGTTTTTGAACCATATTTTACAACTAAACACCAAAGTCAAGGTACTGGAATAGGGCTTTATATGTCAGAAGAAATTATAACAAAACATATGGATGGTGAGTTAAACGTGCAAAATACAGATTTTGAATTTGAAGGTAAGAGATTTACTGGAGCCATGTTTATTATTACATTACCAATGAATATTTGATTTATAATTTTATATCTCGGACTTATTTTACATTATCCTATGCTATTAATTTTTTTATTTAAAAGTAACATAACTTTTATTTAGATAAAATGGCAAAAATTAATAAAAATTAGGACTTTATATGGCAATTTATACATGTGGACACACAACTCCTGATTCAGACTCAATCTGTTCAGCGATTTCATTAGGATATTTATTAAATAAAATTGGACGAGAAGCAATTCCAGCAAGACAAGGTCCTGTAAGTCCAGAGACTCAATTTATTTTAGATAGATTTGGTTTTGAAGCACCATTATTAAAAACTGAATTTGCAGGTGAAGAACTATTTATCACAGATTATTCTGATCGTGGTCAAGCACCAGCTGATATAGATAAAGCAACAGTTGTAGGTATCGTAGATCATCATAAATTAGGTGATATTACAACTTCAACTCCATTAGAGTGTTGGATTAGACCTGTTGGTTGTACAAATACAATAGTAAAAGAGATGTATGATTATCATAAAGTTGAAATTCCTGCTAATATTGCTGGAATTATGATGTGTGCAATTTTATCAGATACTGTAATTTTCAAATCACCAACATGTACTGAAGTTGATATTAAAGCTGTTAGAGAATTAGCTGCTATTTGTGGTGTTGAAGATTTTGGAGCACTTGGAATGGAGATGTTTAAAGTTAAATCAGCGGTTGAGGGTGTACCAGTGAGAGATTTAATTTTAAGAGATTATAAACCATTTGATATGCATGGAACTAAAGTAGGTATTGGACAACTTGAAGTTATCGATTTAGCTATTTTTGATAGTGTAAAAGATGAATTACAAGCTGATTTAGAAAAATTAAGAATTGAAAATAACTTACACACAACTTGTTTAATTTTAACAGACATTATGAAAGAAGGTTCTGAAGTTTTAGTATCTTCAAGTGATGCTTCGATTTTTGAAAAAGCATTTAACTGCAAACTAGTAGATGGAAAAGTTTGGTTAGATGGTTGTTTATCAAGAAAAAAACAAATCATTCCTTTCTTAGAACCTGCATTCGCATAATACTTTATAGACTTGGAACAAAACATACAAGGTTTTGTTCCTTTTTTTTCTTAAATCTTAATTTAATCAAATCCTTTTTAATTGTTGATATAATTTAATTAAATTTGACTATAATTTAATGTTCACAAATAAAATAAAATAATATATAAAAGGATATAAAATGAAACACGAATTAATGACTTTACCTTACGCTTTAGATGCTTTAGCTCCTTTGATGTCAAAAGAAACTCTAGAGTTTCATTATGGAAAACATCACCAAACATATGTTAATAAATTAAATGAATTAATAGAAGATACAAAATATAAAGATAAAAGTTTACTTGAAATAGTTTATGATTCAGAAGGTGCTATTTTTAATAATGCAGCACAAGTTTATAATCATGATTTTTTCTGGAAGGGATTAACTCCTAATCAAAGCGCTATACCTGAAAGATTGGAAGAAGCATTGGTTGGATGTTTTGGTTCTGTTGATGAATTTAAAAAAGAGTTTACAGCAAAAGCAATTGGACATTTTGGTTCAGGTTGGGCTTGGTTAGTTCAAGATAATGCTCAAAAACTAAAAATAGTAACAACACCGAATGCACAAACACCACTTGCTGATAATTTAAAACCACTTTTAGTGTGCGATGTTTGGGAACATGCTTATTACATCGATGTTAGAAATGCAAGACCTGCTTATTTAGAAAACTTTTGGAAACTTGTAAATTGGGATTATGTAGCAGAAAATTTAGGATAGAAAAAGAAAAGAGTATGTATTTTCATACTCTTTTTATTAATATATGAAATCAGATATTTTTAAAAATGATAAATTAGACTTTATAGAACTACTGTATTTAGAGGATGTAACTCCTTGCTCTAAAACTCATACCCATGAAGAATTAACAATATTTGCTATTAAAAAAGGTTCATTAAATTTGATTTTTAATGAAAGTTCATTTGAATTTTTACCAAATGAAATAGTTATTATAAACAATCATATTCCACATTTAGCATCTTTAAATAAAGAATCAAAAAATGGCTATGTTATTTATCTAAAAAAAGAGTATTTAAAGAATATAGATTTTAATTTTACTAGCTCTTATGAAATAATTAAAGATAAAAATATATATAAAAATTTTATAAAAATATGTGATTGTTTATTAGATAAAAAAGTATCTTTACTTGAAAAAGAGGAAATGTTTTATTCTTTTTGTTTAGCTTTTTTTTCTTTTGAATCAAAGCAAATAAATATAGAAAAAGAATCATTATTGGCTTTAGATATTAAAAAATACTTAGATGAAAATTACCTCGAAGAATTTATCTTAAATGATTTAGCTTTGAAATTTGATTTAACAGTTGTTCATTTAATTCGAGTTTTTAAAAAAGAGTTTGGTTTACCTATTCATTCTTATATTTTAAATAAAAAAGTACAAAAAGCTAAAGAGCTATTATCTTTTAATATGCCTATTATTCAAATAGCTCAAAATAGTGGTTTTTTTGATCAAAGCCATCTAAATAGGAGTTTTAAAAGAATCTTTCAAATCACACCAAAAGAGTATCAAAAACATATTTTTTCTAAATGTTAATTTTGTACAAGATTTAATTTTCTTTTATTGTTATACTTCAACAAATTTAGCAGGAGAATCAAATGATAGATACATATATAACAAATAAAAAAATTACTTTAAATTCTTTACTTCCTCTTCTCTAATTCTTTCAATTTAATACAATTTCAATACTAAAGATATAAAACCAAATAGGTTTTAAACAATTTTACCAATAATATATATGGAGAATAAAAGATGAGTTTTAAAAAATATAGACAATATCCTATTGTCGAAAATATGAATAGAAGATGGCCAAATAATACTATATCAAAAGCACCAATTTATTGTAGTGTAGATTTAAGGGATGGAAATCAAGCCTTAGTAAATCCTTTGACAGTAAAGCAAAAAATAGAGTATTTTAATCAGCTTGTTAAAATGGGATTTAAAAATATAGAAGTTAGTTACCCAAGTGCAAGTGATACAGATTTTAATTTTACTAGAAAATTAATAGAAGAAAACTTAGTGCCAGATGATGTTTTTATTCAAGTTTTAATTCCAGCAAAAAAAGAGTGGATTAAAAAAAGTGTTGAGGCTATGATAGGAGTAAAGAAAGGAATCTTTCATTTATATAATCCAACAAATGAGTTTCAAAAAAAAGTAGTTTTTCAAAAAAGTGATGAAGAGATTATTGCTATGGCTGTTGAGGGAATGAAGTATTTAAAAGAATTAACAAAAGATTTTGAGGGTGAAATTATATATGAGTATACGCCTGAAAGTTTTTCTCAAACTAATTTAGACTTTGCAGTTAAAATTTGTAATGAAGTTATAAAAGTAGTGAACCCAAATACAAAAAATAAAATGATAATAAATTTACCAAATACTTTAGAAGCTTGTATGCCAAATATTTATGCAGATAGAATAGAGTGGATGTGTAATAATTTAAATAATAGAGAATCTTTGATAGTTAGTGTTCATCCTCACAATGATAGAGGAACAGCCATCGCCTCAGCTGAAATGGCAATTTTAGCAGGTGCAAATAGAGTAGAGGGAACTTTATTTGGAAATGGGGAGAGAGCTGGGAATTTGGATTTAATTACTTTTGCTTTTAATATCTATTCTCAAGGAATCAATCCAGATTTGAATTTAACTTTTATAGATAAAGTAAAAGATTTTTTTGAAAAAACAACAAATATAAAAACTCATATAAGACATCCATATGTGGGAGAGATGATATTTACAGCATTTAGTGGAGGTCATCAAGATGCTATCAAAAAAGGAATGGATTTTTATAGAACTGAAGATTGTAAAGAATGGAATGTGCCATATTTATTAATTGACCCTAAAGATATAAATAGAGATTATGAAAAAGTAATTAGAATAAATTCTCAATCAGGAAAAGGCGGAGTGAGTTTTATCATAAGTGAGTTCTTTGGTGTGAAGATGACAAAAGAAGAAGAGATAGAATTTGGAAAAGTAATAAAAAAAATTTCTGATGAAAAAAAACAAGAATTAACTCAAAAAGAAATCATTGAATTATATAAGATAAAATTCTAAGTACATATTTCATTCTTTGATTATAATCAATATTATTTGAAATCAAGTAGGTTATAATAAATTCAAATTTTTATTATAAGGTTATTTTATGAAAATATTGAAAATTATAATTTTTGTTAGTTTACTTACTTGCTTAAATGCGCAAATGGTAAAACAAAGCGAATCTACTTTAAAAGATTCAAAAACAAACTTGTTATGGCAGGATACAAAAGAAGGTACGATAATAAGAAAAGATTTTTTAGAAGCGCAAAATTATTGTCAAAATCTTGAACTTGATGGGTACAAAAATTGGCAGATGCCAAATTTTTTAGAATTATTTTCTATTGTAGATACAAAATCTTATAATCCAACATTGCCAAAAGAGTTCAAATATTTTGTATCTGATAATTACTGGTCAAGTAAAACTTTTGGACATGGAGCAAGTGGGGAAGCTTTTGTTGTGAACTTTTTATCAGGAGCTTTTAATAGAGAGTTAATGGTAGATAAATTTTATATAAGATGTGTTAAATCTTTGGATAAATAAGTTTTTTATATTTTTAAAGAATTAATATAAATTTCAAATTGATATTATATAATAAATAAAATTATGTATTTAGAGGAAAAACAATGCATTTTATTTATCTATATATATTATTACCAGCTTTTTTATTTTCTCAAACTATTCAATACAAAAGTGAAGATGCAAATATTACAGTTGAAAAAATAGCTTCTGATTTAGGTGTTGTTTGGGGTATGACTTTTATCTCTGATGATGAACTTTTATTTACTGTTAAAACTGGGAATATTGGTATTTTAAATACTAAAACAAAAGAAATTAAAGATATTTTTAATATTCCAAAAAATCAGAACTTAAATTATTCTGGACAAGGTGGCTTATTAGATGTTCAAAAAAGTCCAAAATTTTCAAAAGATAATCAACTTTTTTTTACTTATGTAAAAGAAATAAATGGCAAAACTACAACGGTACTTGCAAGTGCAAAATTTCAAAATAATAAACTAACAAACTGGAAAGATTTATTTATAAGTAAAGCTTTTTTTGATACTACAAGACACTTTGGAAGTAGAATTACATTTGATGAAAATGGTCATCTATTTTTTTCAATAGGAGACAGAGGTGTTAGAGAGAATTCACAAAATTTAGAAAATCATGCAGGAAGTATAATCAGACTTAATCTTGATGGTTCAATTCCTCCTGACAATCCTTTTATCAATCAAAAAAATGCATTAGCTGAAATATACTCTTATGGACATAGAAATCCTCAAGGGCTTTTTTATGATAAAAAAACTTCTAAAATGTGGAGTATTGAACATGGACCAAGAGGTGGTGATGAAATAAATCTCATTGAAAAAGCTGAAAACTACGGTTGGCCTATAATCTCATATGGAAAAGAGTATTGGAATAATTTTCCTGTAGGGGAATCAACTTTTAAAGAAGGAATGCAACAACCAATAAAATATTATGATCCTTCAATTGCACCTAGTTCACTTATAGTTTATAATGGAGATTTATTTAAAAAATGGAATGGCAATATTTTCTCAGGAGCTTTAAAATTAATGCATTTAAATAGAATTGTTCTCGATAAAAACAACAAGGTAATAAAAGAAGAGAGATTATTAGAAAAGTTAAATGAAAGAATAAGAAATGTAATTCAATCTCCTGATGGAAAAATATATATTTCTACGGATAGTGGAAATATTTATAGTTTAAGTTCAAAAGATTAAAAAGTAGATTACTTTTTTGATGCTTAAAAAATAGTCACAATGTTTTTTAAGCATCTTTTTTACTATGATTTGTACTATATCTCTTAAATAAGTATTTAAAGATTATTATATTTTTCCACTTCTTTTACAGCTTCAACAGAAGCTGGAAGTAATGCCTCACTCAATGCTGGATGAATATAAAGCATTTCTTTTAAATGTCTTACATCATTATTTATATGCATTACTGCTAATACTTGATGCATCATAGTAGAACTCTCAGGCCCTATCATATGACATCCTAAAATCTCATAATTTTCTGGGTTTATAAGAAACTTAGTTACTGGATAATGAAGTCTCGTGGACATGGCTTTTGCACTTGCTAACCAGTTTGTAGTACTTGTAACGTATTTTATATTTTGTTCTTTTGCTTTTTGCTCTGTTATTCCAACACTTGCTATTTCAGGTTCTGTAAAAACAGCATGTGGCATATATTTAAATTGTAAAGCTTCTTTGCAATCTTCTAATAAAATCTTTCCTAAATGATTTATTTCATAAGCAGCTGCGTGTTGAAGCATATGTTTTCCAGATGCATCACCTACTACATAAACTCCTTTTGCATTTGTCTCAAAAAACTTATCTCTTTTTATAAAACCTCTTTCATCTATTTGAATAGATGTATTTTCTAGATTTAGTGAATTTGTATTTGATTCTCTTCCTGTTGCATAAAGTAGGGCATCACTTTGATGTTCTTTTGTTGTTGCATCTTTACTTTCAAGAATAAGATTAAATTGATTATTTTCATACTTTGTAGTTTTGATTGCTGTATCAAATAAAATATTCATTTTTTTACTAAATTCATCTTTAAAAATTGCAGATATATCTTCATCTTCATTACTTAAAATTCTTTGACTTCTAACTAGTAGAGTAGTTTTAATTCCAACGCTTGAAAAAAAGCTTGCAAGCTCACATGCAATAAAGCCAGCTCCAACAATAGTAATAGACTTTGGAATATCACCAAGTAAAGGAAAGATATCATCACTAGTCCAAGCTTTTTCATGTGGCGCTTTTATAGGTTTTGTGCCAGTAGCAATTACGATTTTAGGAGCTGTTAATTGCTCATCATTTACTTTGATAACATTATTAGAAACAAAAGAGCCGATACCTTTGTATATGTCTACGTTTTCATTAAATTTATTTTCATATATACCATCTATTTTTGAAATATAATTATTTGTTTTTTCAAATATTTTTTTAATATCAATACTATTTATAGATGAGTCTATAAAGTGTCTTTCTGATTCTTTTATAGCATTTGCAACGTGTGCATAACCTAATAATAGTTTTGAAGGTACACAACCTCTATTTGGGCAAGTTCCTCCTAAAGTAGATTTTTCAATTATAGCAACTTTTTTACCAGCTTTCCCAGCAGTGGCAGCAAGATTACTAGCTCGTCCTGCTCCAATAATTATTAAATCATATTTTTTCATTGTGTACCTCTTTTTATTGACTTGTTAGTTTCAAGTATATAGTAAAAGTATTAATTTTTTGTTTAGAATTATTTATAAGGTATTTTACCTTGACTTGCCAATAATGCTCCACAAAGTTGGTATAAAACTCTAGAACCAACATTTGCATCCCAACCATTTTCACTATCACCAACTTCACATAAATCAAAGCCTATGATATTTCTTCCACTTCTTACAATCATAAAGATTAGGTGTTCTAATTCACCATATCTGAAACCACTTGGAACTGGTGTTCCTGTATTTGGGCAGTTTAATGGCTCAAGTCCATCAATATCAATTGATAGATATACATTTTGTGGTAATTGATTTATATATGGTGAAAAAACATTTTCTAAAGAAACTCCCCACGCTAATTGTTGTTGCATATCAGTGTCATATAAACATGAAGCTCTATATCCATAATCTATTAGTGTTTGAGCTTCTTCATTACTATAATCTCTAATTCCAAATTGAACTAAGTTAGAAATTTTGTCACATTCATTCATTGCATTATAAAAAATAGAAGCATGAGAGTATGTAAATCCTTCATATGCTTTTCTTAAATCATGGTGAGCATCAACATGTAAGATTCCAAAACGCTCATTTTGAGTATCATTTAAAGCTTTTAAAAGTCCCAAAGGAGATGAGTGGTCACCACCAACAACTCCTACAAATTTTCCATTATTAAGTTGTTCGATTGATTTTTCATAAACGGCATTATTTAATGTGATAGAAGCTTCATTTACAAAATTTAAAGCTTTTTTACTTTTTTTACCATTCTCAAGTGCATCAATAACTTTTTTTGCTTTTTTTCTAGCTTTATTGCTAAGTTTTAGTAATCTTTTATCAGTATCAAGCATAGCAATACCAGCTGTATAAGGTTTAATATAATGATAAGTTTCAACGTCAAGTTGATGACTTGAAAGTCTCATAGCATCAGGAGCAAGTGCTGTTCCCTCACCATATGAAACTGTAGCTTCCCATGGTACGGGAATTAAAATTAAACTAGCCTCTTGAGGGTCTAATCTCCCACCAATAAAACCATCACCTTCAACGGGAGGTAATCCTTGCTCTAATACTTTTATTTCTTCTTGTAAAGTTCTATAAGACATATGAGTTTTCCTAATATTTTGTATTTATTTGATTTGTGAATTATAGGATAAATTAGGAAATAGTTCTGTTAATTTAAAAAAATTATATTCAAAATGATTATGTTTAAATACTTTTGTAAAGACATTATAAGTATAAGTTCTTTTCTAAGATAGATATAAGTGTAAATGATTTAATATCTAAACTAATTTAAAAAGAAGAAAATATGGCTGAACAATTAAAAAATGTATATACAAAAGAATATATAAAAAATTTAGTTTTTAAAATAAAAGAGAATTATAAAAAGTTTGATGAAAATAATTTTATAAACTCTATTTTTGATAATACTTGGCAAAACTTAGAACTAAAAGCTCGAATGCGTCATATTGCTATAACTTTAAATAAATATCTACCTTTGCAATATACAAAACAACTTGAAATTTTAAAAGAAGTATCAAAAGAGTTTTCTTCATTTGAAGCTATGTTTTTTCAAGATTTTGTTGAGGTTTATGGGCTTGATGATTTTGAGTCTTCTATGAAAGCTTTAGAGATTTTCACACAAGATTCTAGCAGTGAGTTTGCTATTAGGCAGTTTATTTTAAAATATGAAGATAAAACTATGAATCAAATGAAAGTTTGGGCTCAAAGTTCAAATGAACATTTAAGACGATTATCAAGTGAAGGTTGCAGACCTAGACTTCCTTGGGCTATTGCTTTACAAAAGTTTAAAAAAGACCCCACAAAAGTACTTGAAATAATAGAACTTTTAAAAAATGACAAAAGTTTATATGTTAGAAAATCAGTGGCAAATAATCTAAATGATATTTCAAAAGATAATCCACATTTAGTAATTGACTTTGTAAAGACAAATCTTGGAGTTTCAAAAGAGCTTGATTGGATTTGTAAACATGCAAGCAGAACACTTCTTAAAAAAGCTGATAAACAGATTTTAAAACTTTTTGATTTTAATAAATCATATCATATAAATATCACAAATTTTTCTTATGATTCTATTGTTAAAATAGATGGTCATTTAAATTTTTCATTTGAATTAACAGCTTTGGAAGACCTAGGAAATATTAGAGTTGAATATGCTATTGACTATTTAAAATCAAATAATACACATAACAAAAAAATCTTTATGATAAGTCAAAATGAGATAAAATCGAGTTCAAAAAAATTTACAAAAAAACAAAGCTTTAAAAATATGACAACTAGAAAACACTATTTAGGAATTCATTATATATCTATTTTATTAAATGGTGAAGAGATTATAAAGAAGGAATTTTTACTAAATGACACCTGCAATTAATTTACTCAAAAAGAACAAATGTGATTTTAAAATTCACAAATATGACCATGACCCTGCGTGTACAGATTTTGGAAATGAAGCGGTTGAAATGTTAGGTTTAGATGCAAATCAAGTGTATAAAACACTTTTAGTAGAATTAACTCCAAGGGAATTAGTTGTTTGCGTATTACCTGTATCAAATCAGCTAAGTTTAAAAGAGGTTGCAAGTGCTTTTGATGTAAAAAAAGCTGTGATGGCAAATAAAGATGAAGCTCAAAAAGTAACAGGATATTTACTTGGTGGTATATCACCTTTAGGACAAAAAAAATTATTAAAAACTGTTCTTGATGAGAGTGTAAATAAATTTAAAACTATCTTCATAAGTGGTGGAAAAAGAGGACTTGATATAGAAGTTAAACCAAAAGATTTACAAAAATTACTAAATGCTAAGATATGTGAAATAAAAGCTGTTTAAAAAAAATACACCTATATAAATAATCATTTATTTAACAACTATTTAAGTTATTAAGAGTAGTATATTGTTAATAACACTACTTAGAAGGACTTAAATATGGCTACAAATGATATAAATGCAGTTTGTTCTCAGATTTTGACAAATGATGATCTAAATGTTGATGAAAAACTTTTTACTCAGGTTCTAAAAGATAGAATAGTAACAAAAATAATAGATAATAAAAATTCAAAATATATTAAAATTTTTTCAAAAGAACAACTTTTTTTATCCCATATAACACCACTATTACATAATATTGGATTTGAAATAATTGATGAGGTAACATATAATGTTGCCCATGAAAAAGATTTAATTTTTATTTCGAGATTTAATTTAAATATTTCTGATTTAAAAAAGCTTGAAATTGCAAAAGATAATATTGAAATAATTATTACTCAATCCTTACAAGATCCAACTGTAAAACATTCAAAAGCTTTTTCTTTGGTTTATGAGCAAAATTTAAACTTTAGAAAAATAATGATTTTAAGAGCATTTATTGAGTATATTGACCAAGCAGTTCTTACTATTAATTCAGCAGCTATTTTAAATGCATTTACAGCGCATCATTCAATTACCGCTTTATTTGTTGAGTATTTTCTTACGAAATTTGATCCTAAAATTAAAAATAAACAAGATTTATTATTAAAAATTGAAGATGAGATAAAAGAGAAAATAAAACAAGTACCTCAAATATTAGATGATAAGATTTTAAATCTAACATTACATTTTTTAAAATCACTTTTAAGAACAAACTATTTTTTAAATAAAGAGACTTTATCTTTTAAAATAGATACAAAAAGTTTCGGAAAAGATTTAAAAGGATTACAACCAAATTTGGAAAATTTTATTTATCATAGGGATTTCTATGGAGTTCACTTACGAATGTCAAAGATTTCAAGGGGAGGTCTTAGATGGTCAGACCGACATGAAGATTATAGACAAGAAGTAAAATCACTTATGATTACACAAGAAGGTAAAAACTCTATTATTATTCCAGATGGTGCTAAAGGTGGCTTTGTAATAAACAAAGATTCAAGCGAAATTTCAAAAGAGTTTTTTACAGAAATTTACTCTTTATTTATAAATGCAAATTTAGATTTAGTTGATAATATGATTGATGGTAAAATTGTAAAAAATCCAGATGTTGTTTGTTATGATGAAGATGATGCTTATTTTGTAGTTGCTGCTGATAAGGGAACTGCATCTATGAGTGATATTGCAAATGCCATATCAAAACAAAGAGATTTTTGGTTGGGTGATGCTTTTGCAAGTGGTGGAAGTAATGGTTTTGGACATAAAGATTTAGGAATAACAGCCAAAGGTGCTATGGTTTCTACACAAAGGTTTTTTATTGAAGAGGGTATTGATATTCACAAAGAAGAAATTTCTGTTGTTGGAATAGGTTCTATGAGTGGAGATGTTTTTGGAAATGGAATGATGGAATCTAAAAAGTTCAAACTTTTAGCTGCCATTTCTCAAAGGGAAATTTTTATCGATCCGAAGCCTGATATTGAAAAATCATATCTTGAGAGAAAAAGACTTTTTGAATCACAAAAAGGTGGTTGGGAAAATTATAATATCAGTCTAATCTCAAAAGGTGGAGGAATTTTTAAAAGAAATGAGAAACAAATAGAGTTAAGTCCTGAAATTCAAAAACTCATAAAGTGTACTAAAAAAACAATTTCAGGGGAAGAATTATGTAAAAAACTTCTTATACTTGATGTGGATTTACTATTTAATGGTGGAGTTGGAACTTATGTAAAAGCAAGTGATGAAAATAATCTTGATTTAGGTGATAAGCAAAATGAAGCTGTAAGAGTTGATGCAAGTGAATTAAAAGCAAAAATAGTTTGTGAGGGTGGAAATTTAGGATTTACCCAAAAAGCAAGAATAGAGTTTGCTTTAAACGGTGGAAGAATAAATCAAGATGCTATTGATAATGCAGCTGGCGTTAATACCTCAGATCATGAAGTGAATTTAAAAATATTACTGAATATTATAAAAAATCAAGGTATTTTAAGTGAGCAACAAACAAGTGATACTTTACAATCTCTTACTCAAGCGGTTGTTGATTTAGTACTTCAAAGTAACTATGACCAAGCTTGTATAATATCTATTGATGAACGATTTTCAAGAAAATATCCTAATGATTATATAAAAGTAATTGAAACTTTAGAAAGTGAAGTAGAGGCATTTAATAGAAGAGATTTTTATATTCCTAAAAATGAAAATATAAGTGATATTATTGATATAAATGATTCTATTGTAAGACCAGTTTTAGGTTCACTGCTTTCTTATAGTAAAATTTTCCTAAAAAAAATAATACTAAATTCAGCACTTGTAGATGAAGCATTTTCAGAACAATATCTATATAGATATTTCCCAAAATCATTTGTTGGAGCTTATGAACAACAAATTGCACATCATCCATTAAAAAGAGAAATAATAGCAACAATGATGGCTGATATTGTTATAAATAATCAAGGTATTACTTTTATTTCAGATTATAAAAAAATTGGAAATGAAAAGTTTTTATTAAAAATAAAATCATATTTAGTAGTAAAACTATTATTTGGATCAAGGGAAATTAGAGAAAAAATATATGCACAAGATGCAATTATGCCTATTGAGAAACAATATAAATTGATAAATAAATTAGAATATGTTTTATATTCAAGTACAAAATGGATGGTTAAATATCTTCAAAAGAATCAGCTAGATTCAGTACATATTTTAGATCATAAATCAGAGCTATTTGCACTATTATCTGAAGTTCATAAGCAAAAAGTTGAAGTAATAATACAAGGTGATGATGACTTTAATAAATTTTATAGTGTTATAGATTATCTACGATTTGCAATTGCAGCTATTATTATAAAAGAGAATACACCACATTCATTTAAAGATGTAATAGTATTGTTTTATTCTTTAATTCATGAGTTTAATATTTTAGATATTATAGTTGCTTTAAATAAAATCAAAATCGTAAATGCAAGTGATATGGCTTTACGAAATCAAGTTTTACAATTTATTGAATATATTGTTGTTCATTATACTAAGAAGATTTTAGAATTTCAAAGGGTAAATGAAGCACCTGATGTTGCTTTTTCAAATTTTATAGCAAATGAAAAAGAAAAATTTTATAAAATAAGAGATCACTTGGATACTTTTATGGTAAAAGAAAATAAGGATATTAAAGATATTACAGTTACTGTAAATCAATTAATGGTTTCACTAATATAAGTTTATATTATAATTATTAATATAAGAAATTATTAGATATACTTATGGAAAATACAAAGGAGTAAATTATGAGTAATTTTAATAATGAACCAAGTTTAGATAAAATAGACGATTATAATGGAAATGAATCAAAACAAAAAAGAAATACAGTTAGATTAATTGTTGTTTTTTGTTTGCTTGTTGGAGCTGTAATTGCTTATTTTAAAACAACATCTCTTCCTGATGATTATGTGGGAACACCTGAACAACCAGGTATTTCAACAAATAAAAAATAAATATTTTAAATAGTACTAGTTTTCTAGTACTATTTTATACTTTTTTTATCTTTTATTTTAAAGAGATAAATTTATCTATTGGTTTTCCAATATGATAACCTTGATAGTAATCTATTTCTAAAACATCTAAAATTTCAACTATTTCTTGACTTTCTACAAATTCAGCAATTATTTTAATATTTAGCTCTTTTGCTAGTGTTACTATACTATTTACAAAAGCTCTATCTTTGATATCTTTATCAATATTTATAATAAAATCACCATCTATTTTGATGTAATCAATTGGGAATTTTTTTATATAGTGAAATGAGGAGAACCCTGAACCAAAATCATCAATAGCAAATTTATACCCTTCTACTTTTAATGCATGAACAAATTTTTCTAATAATGAAAAATTTTTTACAGTTTCTCTTTCTGTAATTTCAAATACTATATGCTCTTTTACTATTTCATAGGTATTGACAAAATTATTTATTTTATTGATAAAATCTCCCATAATTAGTGATTTTGGAGATAAGTTTATAAATAATATTCCTTGATAATTTGTCTCTTTTATTTTTTTAAAGGCTTTTTCTATAACCATTAAATCCATAGTATTTATTAAGCCTCTAGCTTCTGCAATTTCAATAAATTCAAAAGCAGAAACAATTCTGCCATCTTGATTTATTCTCATTAACAGTTCATGAATTACTAAATCATCATTTATAGATGATGGTTTTATTGGTTGGAAATATGCTTCTATTTGATCATTTTCAATGGCTCTAATAAGAAGTGATGATTTTTCTTGATTAGTTTTTAAAATCTCAGATACATCTTTTTGATCAGGAATTTTAATAGAATTTTTACCTTCTTCTTTTGCTTGATACATCATTGTATCAGCAATTATAAACATATCTGTTTGTGACATAGTATGTGTTGGATATACACAGATTCCAGTTGAAATTGTAAGACCAACTCTTGAGTTATCAGGAGCTATTAGTTTTTCATTTTCTATTCTTTTTGATATTCTTTTTGCAACAGTTAATGCTCCATTTTCATCACATTCAGGAAGTATAATTGTAAATTCATCTCCACCATATCTAGCAACAAAATCTTCAGGTCTCTTTTCTTCTTCTAATATATTTGCAATTGTTTGTAAAAATTTATCTCCAAAAGCATGGCCAAAATTATCGTTAATAGGTTTAAAATTATCACAATCTATAATCATTAAAGAAAATGGATATTCATGACGATTAGCTCTTTTTATTTCATAACTCATCATGTCATTAAATACTCTTTGATTAAACAAATCAGTTAATGGATCCCTTGCTGCATAATATTCCAAATCTTGTGTATATTTATGAATAGCTTTAACAGAACCTACAAGGTTTGCCATGGTTGTTAAAATTGAATCAATTACTATATATCTAATAGGATCATTTGAAAAAGCAGATTGTAAGCCAATTCCAACTATTCCTCCAATTTTAGGACTATCTAAAAATAAAGATTTAGTACGATATTCTATTTCCTCTTCTTTTAATTCATTTAAACAATTATTTCTATTAGCAATGATATGTTTAATAACAAAGTCTGTCATCCCTTGGAAATACTCAGAATCTTTTATTGTTTTATTTATATGTTTTTCAAAAACTTTTTTTTGTTCTTCTTTTGGCATTCCTAACCAAAAAATATCAACTTCAAATTGATCTTCTCCAACTCTAAAAATAGTTATGAGTGTATAAGTTTCCATGATTTTGTTTATTTCAATTAATAAATCACAAATATACTCTTTCCAATCTTTTACAACATCTGATGTAATAATAAATTTATCTAAAAGTTTTACCTCAAACTCTAATAACTCTTTATCAACAGCAATTTCTTTTAATTTATCTGCCATTAAATGCACATTGATAAGTATTTCATTAAATTCTTTGAAGTGTAAATCAATATTTTTTGAATCAAATTCTCTAAAATCTTGAACTGAATTTATTTTTTTAACCTTATCATTAAAAAGTATTAAGTTATCAACTATTTGTTTACTTGTATATCTTGAAGATAAAAATGCTGTTATATAAAATAGAGGAATAATTATTAAGAAAAATGCAATAAATTGATATTTTGATTCAGAAAAAATTGAATTTAAGTCTTGTTTTACTTCTAATACGCCTAGAATATCACCTTCTTTTACATTTGTATGACAAGCCATACAATCTGGTTTTACAATAAGAGGCATTATTGTTCTTACTATATTATTTTCAAAACTTTCAAAATTTTTAGCATCTCCATTTAAAATATCCACTAATGTTTTGTCTTTTGCTTTTTCATTTATTTCACCAAAAATTTCTTTTACTTTTTGGGATCTATATATATTTATTTCATAATTACTACTTACAAAATTATCTTCTAATGATTTTGTGAAAATATTAACATCATCTTTACTCCATCCTTTTTTCATTACTTGAAACATAGAAGAAAAAATTTGATTTGATATGGCTTTTGAATGATTTAAGGCTTCTTGTTTTGTAAGAGTTGTATGTAAATAAGTACTAAATAAAAAACATATTAAGAAAATAATAGAGACTAAAAGAATTTGCCTTGAAAATATATAATTTTTAAAAGTTTTTGACATAATATATCCTGATTGTAAATAACTTTATCATCATATCAAATTCTTTATTATAAAAGTTATTAAAGTAAAAAGAATATTGATAAATTAGGGATAAAAAATATTATTTAATAAAAATAGGCAAGCCTACTTTTATTAATCTCCAGGAGTATTCATCATCCAAATTGAGAATATATCTAAGTAATTCCAAAATGATTGTTTTAAATCATCAGGCATATCAAGTGGTGTTAAAACTAGAATGTATGATTCTAACCATATTCTTCTTGCTTCTTGTGTAATTGCAAATGGTTGATGTCGCGCTGCCATCATAGGGGCACCTCTATTTTCATTAAAATATGGATGTCCTCCACAGATTTGGATAAAAAAATCAGCTGAGTGTTGTTTTGCTAGTTCAAATCCTGCATCACTTGGTGGAAATAATCCTTTTATATTACTAACTCTTAATAAATCATAATGATCAGAAATTAGCTTTCTCATTCCATCTTCTCCTAAGAATTCTAAAACCTTTGGATCTGGCTTTACAACTGGAGGTCTTGTACCTAATTGTCCTTGTGTTATATGAAATTGCATTTTTTATTAACCTTTTAAAATATAGTATTTATTTGCATATTTGCAAATAACATAATACAATATATTAGATTTTAAACACTTTTTGTAGTTAAAAAATATTAAGTGTGGTAAAATGCCGAGATTTTTTAAATTAGGATTTTGATGCATAAAAATATAAATACAATTGTAGAATGCTATAGTTGTGGCTTATTTATAAAAAAAGAATTAAATACGAATTTAGTACAAAAATGCCCTAGATGTAATACAAAATTAGGTGGAAATAAAAGACATTCAAAAGATTCATTATATTTTGCTATTTCATCACTTCTTTTATTCGGAATAATGAATATTTATCCAATTATGTCATTAAATATAAATGATACAGAATTAAGAGCTTCATTAATTGGAACAGTTTCTATTTTACTAGAACAAAACTTCTTTTTCGTGGCGTTAATTGTTTTTTTTACAATTATTGTAGCTCCAGTTTTGAATTCTCTTGTGATAATATTTTCATTTATTCAAAAGAAAACAAAAGTAAAATTTTTTACTAAAACTTTACTCCATGATAGTTTCCACTTTTTTCAACATTGGGGATTTATTGAAGTATTTATTGTAAGTATAATTGTAACATATATTAAACTTATAGGATTGGTAAATTCAACTAAATTTGATGTGGGGTTTTATGTAATGTTAGCATATATTTTTTGTTTTTATATGTCTAATAAGCGATTTGAGGGTAAAAGTGTTTTTGGAGAATAAATGGTTTTAATATCATGTAAAAATTGTCATAAAATGTATGAAAAAGAAAATTATGATGAATTTGTATGTACTAGATGTAAGCATAAGGTAAAGCGTCGAATTTCTTACTCTTTACAAACATCAATAGCTCTTACTATTTGCGCAATTTTATTATATATTCCTGCAATGATTTATCCTATGATGGAAGTTACAAAGCTTGGAGTAAATGTTGAAAGTACCATATTAGAAGGTGTTATTAGCTTTTTAGAGTATAAAAGTTATTTTATAGCTTTTGTAGTATTTGCAGCAAGTGTTGTAATACCTATAATAAAACTTGCAGGATTATTATTTATTTTTATATCATTAAAAATAAATATAAAAATGCAAAATAAAACAAAAGTTGTAGTTTTTAAATTTATTGAAGCTATTGGAAAATGGTCAATGATAGATATTTATGTTGTTGCAATTTTGGCTTCAGTTATACAGCTGGATGAAATTTTTAATATCAAAGGAGGAATTGCTGCGACCTCTTTTGCTTTGATGGTAGTATTAACAATGATAGCAGCACACAGATTTGACACAAGGATTATTTGGGATGAGTGAAATAGTTAAACAAGAAATAGAACAAGTAGTTTATAAACCAAAGCTAGAACAAAAAAAAGCAGTATCTTTTATTTGGGTTTTACCTTTAATTATACTGGGAGTTCTAGGCTGGATTGCTTATGAATCTTATATGAAAAAAGGAACAAATATTACAGTTACTTTCAAAAGTGCAGAGGGTTTAAAAGAGGGTGTTACCCCTTTAGAATACAAGGGATTGCAACTTGGGAAAGTTACAGAAATTAGTATGCATGATGATTTAAAAAGTGTAAAAGTAAATATTTTAGTAAAAAAAGAAGTAGCTAAATATGTGGCAAATGAAAGCTCTGAATTTTGGATTAAAAAACCAACTATTTCTTTAACAAAAGTTTCAGGGCTTAGTACACTAATAAGTGGACATAAAATTGAATTATCTCCTAAATTTAAAAGTGAAAAAGAATTCAATGAAAGTAAGGAACAGCTATTTTTTGAAGGTTTGGATACTCAACCAAATGATGAGTATGAAGATAATGGTTATTATATTTCTTTAATAGCAAATGATAAAGACAATGTGGAGGTTGGAACACCAATATTTTATAATAAATATCAAATAGGTGAAATTATTGCAAAAGAATTTAAATATGAAAAAGTTTTTTTAAGTGCATATATTTATGATAAATTTAATTATTTAGTAAATCAAAGTTCAAAGTTTGTTATAAATGAAGCATTAAAAGTAAATTATGGAGCAAGTGGATTAAATATTGAAGTTGGCTCTTTATATTCAGCTTTAGTTGGTGGAGTTACAGTTGTTACACCAAATAAAGATGCAAATAAAATAGGAAAAGAAGAAGTTTATACTCTTTTTGCAAATAAAGACGACCTAAGAAAAAAAGAGTATTTTCATGTGAATTTTCAAAAAGCAAATGGAATAGAAGAAAATAGTGCAATCATTTATAAAGGTATTGAAATAGGGCGTGTATTAAGTGTAGGTTTACATAATGACATCTTGCAAACAAAAGCTTATGTCTATGAAGATTATAAATATTTACTTACAAATAATACTAAGTTTTTTGTTGAAGAGCCAAATATTTCCCTTTCAGGTGTTGAAAATTTAGGAAATATTGTAAAAGGAAATTTCTTATCTTTAGTGTATAAAGAAGGAGCTTTTAATAATATTTTTAACGCTATAGATAAAAAAGATATAAATAAAAATAGTACAACTGTAAAACTAGAACTTTATAGTGACAATTTAAATTCAATTACCGAAAAGTCGAAAATTTATTATAAAAATATTGAAGTGGGGAAAGTTGATAGTTATAGTTTAACTTCAAATTTACAAAAAGTGAAGATTGTAGTTTCAATTGATGATCAATATAAAGATTTAATAAATGACCATATTCTTTTTTACGATATGAGTTCAAAATTAGTAGAAATGAAAGCTTTAGATTTAAATATTAACTATAGTGGAGTAGAACCTTTATTAAATGGAGCTATTGGAATTGTTGGTGAAAAAAGAAAGGAAAAACTAACAAAAAAAGAATTTAAACTTTATAGCTCATTCAAAGATGTTGAAAAATTAAAAAAAGTATATAACACAGGAGTTACAATAGATGCTTTTTTTGATAATGATTTTGAGATAAAACCTAATATGGCAATAATTTATAAAAATCAAGAAATAGGATTTGTTAAAGATATAGACTTTGATGATAGAAGATCAACAGTTAGATTATTTATTTACACACCATTTCAGAAATATATTACAAATAAAAGTAGATTTTATAAAAAAGGAATTGTAAATCTAAAAGCTAGTTTAAGTGGTGTTTTATTTGAAGTTGATAATTTCACTTCACTTTTAGAAGGCTCAATTCATCTTGATACTGATTCACCAATTACTTACGATAACTATGAAGTTTTCTCAAGTGAAGATGCTATGAAAAATTCATCAAATAGTATTAGTATTATTTTTGATAATGTAGAAGGTGTTCAAGAAAACTTTTCGCAACTTACATATAAAGGGGTAAATGTAGGAAAAGTTACGAAAGTATCATTAAATAAAGATCAAAAAGTTGAAGTAAAAGCAATACTTTATGATGATTATGCCTCTTATGCAAAAACTGGAACAATTTTTTATTTAAAAAAACCTAGAATATCTTTACAAGAAATAGCTAATGTAGGATCTACAGTAATGGCTGTAAATATTGGTGTTATAAAAAGTACTGAGACTAAAATTCAAACAAAATTTGAAGGCTTAGAAAATCAACCATCTGTTGAAAAATCTCATTTTGGTACAGTTTTTCAAGTAGAAGATAGTACAGCATCAAGTGTAAATGTAGATGCTCCCGTTTATTATAAAAATGTTCAAATAGGAAAAGTAAGTAAAGTAGATTTAAGTAGTGATGGATCAAAAGTTATTGTAGATTGTTTAATTGATGATAAATATAAAAAATTCATTAGAAAAAATTCTGAATTCTATGACATAAGTGGTTTTGAAATGAAATTCTCAATTTTTTCTGGTTCAAAAATTGAATCAAATACATTTACAAGTATATTAAAAGGTGGAATTGTAGTTGTAACTCCTTATGAATATAATGAAATTGCAAGTTCTAAAGATAAATTTATTTTAAATAAAACATTAAGGGAAGATTGGAAAAGTATAAGTCCAAGTATTAAATAAATTATTTAAGTGTTTACTATTGTTTACTCTTTATTTAAATCATATTTAATTTTATAAGATATATTTTGATAACAAAAAGACTTTTTTATACTAAAAAAAGTCTTTTAGAAAATAAATTTTAAGTTTATTTTAATATTTAATAATATAGAATAAATTTATCAAAGGAAAAATATTTTCCTTAATAAAATTAAAGGATAAAGTATGAAAAAAGTAATGACTACTACAGCTGGTAATCCAATTTCAGATAATCAAAACTCTATGACAGCAGGACCAAGAGGTCCTGTTTTAATGCAAGATTATCAATTAATAGAAAAATTAGCTCACCAAAATCGAGAAAGAATTCCTGAACGTGTAGTTCATGCAAAAGGAAGTGCTGCTTTTGGAGAACTTGTAATTACTGAGGATATCTCAAAATATACAAAAGCAAAAGTTTTACAAAAAGGTGAAACTACAAAAATGCTGCTTAGATTTTCAACAGTTGCAGGAGAAAAAGGTGCTGCTGATGCGGAAAGAGATGTAAGAGGATATGCACTTAAATTTTATACAAAAGAAGGTAATTGGGATTTAGTTGGAAATAATACTCCTGTATTTTTCATAAGAGATGCTTACAAGTTCCCTGATTTTATTCATACACAAAAAAGACATCCACAAACAAATTTAAGATCTAATACGGCTGCTTGGGATTTTTGGTCATTGAGCCCTGAATCTTTACATCAAGTGACTATTTTAATGTCAGATCGTGGAATTCCTAAATCATATAGACATGTAAATGGTTATGGTTCTCACACTTATAGTTTAATAAATGCTCAAGGAGAGAGATTTTGGGTTAAATTTCACTTTAAAACTCTTCAAGGAATTCAAACTATTACAAATAAAGAAGCTGAAGCTATTGTTGCAAAAGATAGAGAGTCAAATCAAAGAGATTTATTTGAAAACATTCAAGCTGGAAATTTTCCAAAATGGAGTTTTGAAATTCAAGTTATGACAAATGAACAAGCTAAAAATTGTAGTTTTAATCCATTTGATTTAACAAAAGTTTGGCCTCATGGTGATTATCCTATGATAAAAGTTGGAATAATGACTTTAAATGAAAATCCTAAAAACTATTTTAATGAAGTAGAACAAGCTTCTTTTTCTCCTTCAAATATAGTTCCAGGAATTAGTTTTTCACCTGATAAAATGTTACAAGCAAGAATCTTCTCATATCCAGATGCTCACAGATATAGAGTTGGAACTCATTATGAAATGTTGCCTGTAAATAGACCAATAGTTGATGTTAATACATACCATGCAGATGGATCTATGAATTATGAAATTAAAGAGCCAACGGACGCTTATTATGAGCCAAATAGCTTTGGTGGAGCAAGTGAAGATGCAAGTTTTGCAGAGCCATCTTTTGAAACAGGTGATGTAGCTGATAGATATAATCATAGAGATGGGAATGATGACTTTGTACAAGTTACTGCTTTATTTAATCTAATGAGTGAGAACCAAAAAGAACAGCTGTTTTCTAATATCGCAGAAGCAATGGATGGAGTTCCAAGAAACATAATTGATAGACAACTTGCACTTTTTGAACAAGTTCATAAGGATTATGCAGCTGGAGTTAAAAAAGCTTTAGGAATCTAAAATGGAAGCTATATTAGAAGAAGAACAACGAAGATATGAAGAACTTCAAATGTTTGCACTTGATTTTGCAAGGCAAGGGAAAACACAAGATTTAAAAGCAATGTTAGATGCTAAAATGCCTATTAATCTATGTGATCATAAAGGAAATTCTCTTTTAATGTTAGCTTCATATAATGGAAATCTTGAAACAACTCAACTTTTGATTCAAATGGGTGCAGAAGTTGATAAGAAAAATGATAGAGGACAAACACCACTTGCTGGTGTTTGTTTCAAAGGTTACTTAGAAATTGTAAAAGTTTTAGTAAAAGCAGGTGCAAATATTTATGAAAATAATGGAATGGGAACTACTCCTATTATGTTTGCTTCAATGTTTGGGAATTATGAAATAGTAAAATATTTAAATAAAGAAAATAGTAATTTTAAATCAAAAATTTATTTACTAATGTCTAAAATATTTGCTATTATTAAGAACATATTTAAAAAAGGAAAATAACATATTAAAATCAATTATATTAAGTTCATTATTAGTTTCAGGTTCATTATTCGCAAGTGATTTAAAAGCAGAATTTACAGATAGCAAATGGGATGGAATGACTATTCCAAAAGATGAAGTTTGTTCAAACTTTAATGAAAGTAAAATAGGTTCAACTCCACCTTTAAAAGTTTCAAATATTCCAAGTGGTACAGCTAAATTAGTTTTCACTTATAGTGATAAAACTTTTACAAAAATGGATAATGGCGGTCATGGAATTGTTGCTTATAAAGTAGCATCTGATGCAAAAGAAATTTCTGTTCCAGCTCAAGGTGGTGAAACATTTGAATTAGTAGATGGTTTTGAAGTTGTAACTGCACATACAGGAACAAGATTCAAGAAAACTCCTGGAGCATATTTAGCACCTTGTTCAGGTGGAAAAGGAAATACTTATAAAGTAGGTATTGAAGCTGTTGATGCAGCTAATAAATCGTTAGCATCAACTGAGTTAGTTTTAGGAAAATTCTAAAATTTAGTATAAATCAAATATAAATAGCCCTTAAAATAATCTATAGATTGATTTTAAGGGTTTTTTTCGTAAGTATCTTTCTAATATTTCTACATCTTAAATGAATCTTTAATAGCTTTTATTAATGTTTTTCTTTGTTCTTGATTATATGATTTATATTTAACCATTCTTGTCAAAAAGAAATATGGTAAGCTAATAAGTTTATATATAAAAGGTAAGTTTTTTCTTATAAAATATATTCTATTTCTTGTTACATAATAAATAAAAAATAGACTTTCACTTCCTCCTGTACTAACACTTACTTTATGTCCAACTACAGCTTTTGGAAAATATACAATTTTAAAACCTAATTTATTAGATCTATAAAGAAAATCGCTATCATCATAATAAACAAAATACTTCTCATCCATTAATCCAACTTTTTCAAAAACTTTTTTATCTAATAACATAAAACAAGTTGGCGCATAATTTATTTCTTCAATATTTTCATATTGACCAATATCAACTTCGAGGTCACCTCTGTGAGGTGTTGTTCCTTTTAATTTAGATATATGCCCACCTGCTGTCCATATTTTATTTGTATTATGATAATGTATTTTAGGTACGATTATTGATTCGTCATTTGTTACTGTATACTCTACTAAATCTTTTAGAGTATTTTCACCAAATTCAATATCATTATTCAATAATAATACATAGTCACAGTCATTTTTCAAGGATTCTTGTATTCCTTGATTATTACCTTTTGCAACACCTAGATTAGCGTTGTTATTTATAAAAATAGAATTTATATTTAATTTGTTTGATAATCTCATAGCTTCATTAATAACATCATCATTTGGTGAATTATCAATAACATATAATATAAAGTTTTTATAGCTTTGCTTTGCTAAGCTTTGAAAAAAATCTTCTAATACTTCTATACTATTATATAAAACAGTTACAAGTCCTATTTTTGGTTCATTATTTAGCATTTAATTTCCAATAATAATCTTGATAAGTTTTAAATAGTTTTTCTTTAAACTCATTATTTTCAATTTTATAATTTTTATTTAGAATATTTAATTTAAATTCATTTATAAAATCTACAACTTCTCCAAGAGTAGTTTCATATTCTATTTCAATTTCAAAATACAATTGTTCAGAATTTATATTTAAACTTGATATAAACTCTTTTACTACATCTTGTACATAAACATAATGCATTTGTATATTTCTATCAAATACATTTATATCTAGATTTTTTATACTGTTATGTATCCAAGTACTTACAACTGAGTTATAATTTTCTTTACATCCTTCTCCAAAAACATGAGGAAGTCTATATATAAAACAATTTACTTTTTTTTCTTTAGAATATTCTTCAATAAGTATTTCTGAATCTCTTTTTGTTTTACCATACTCATTTTTTAATAATTTAGCATGAATTGAAGAAGCTAATAATACAGGTACAAATTTATTTTGATATTCTAAAATATCTAATATCAATTTAGTTAAAGTTACATTTGATTTTCTAAACTCTTCATCACTACTACTTGGTTTTACTTCACCTGCTAAATGGATAATAAAGTCGCATTTAGAGATTAATTTATGCAATTCTTCTATGGTATTATTTCTATCGAACTCTAAGATATTAATATTTTCATTGTTTTTTAAAGAGTTGCATAAGTTTTTACCTATAAAACCCTTTGATCCTGTTACCAAAATATTAAGCATTTTAATAATTTACTCCAAATTTAATTAATTTTTCTGTATTTTTAATTAAAAATACAAGGTCAAAGGCTCCAAAATATTTATATATATGTAAATAATTGATTTAAAATGTGATTTATTTAGAAAAAAGTTTTAGCATAAGCAACTTTATTATTTTTTTAGCAATAGTATAATTAATCTTTTATGATCATATTAATCATTTTACTTTTCCAAAAAATCGCTCATTTTATTCAATAAATTCACTAATTCAATTAACATCGCTATCAGAATTAAGTAAAATTTTTTGTATTTTAATTATCTGTATTTAAAGGTAATCTCTTCGACGGAACAATATCATTTTTATGCTTTTTCTTATATTAAGTAAACTAATAAAATTGATTATTTTTTGTTTTAATTTTTAATTAGAAATTACACCCAATCATCTTTTTTGATGATTGGGTTTAGAATAGTTTTAAGATTCTTTAACGTAGTTACTTTTTTTATCAATAGTATCTATTTCTTGCCCAATTTCTTGATATCTTTTAAAATAATATTTTACAAAAGAAGAAATCTTTTCATTATTTGGCATAAAATATTTTCCTGCTTTTGTTGCATATAAATTTAAAAATTTTGTTGCATCTAATTTGTCTAAATAGTGTTTTGCTAAAGCTGTATAATTTACAATATACCATTTTTTAAGTTCTTCATATTTTTCATCACTTAAATCAATATTTAATTTTTTATTATCTTCATCCCAAGCTAAAACACCAGTATCAAATAAACCATTTAAATGGATTAAACCTTCACAATAATAAGGTTGAACTTCATCAACTTCCATCCATCCAATAAGTCCTACACTTCTTTTTACAAGGTCGATTAAAACTTGCTCTTTTAGATGTGCTTCATCAGTATCTTGGTCTAAGAAATATGAAATAAGTCCTCCTGTTGTTGCTTTGAACTCTTCTATATTTTTAAAATTTCCTGTTTTATTCATAACAGATTCAGTTTGCTCATCGCACCATAAAATATGTCCATATTCATGCCCAACAGTGCTAATATCATAAACTTGATGCCAAGATGCTGTTTCATTAAATAAAAATGTTCTATCACGAGTTAGCAGTTCTTGCCCAAATATTTCTCTTGATAATTGTAAAAATGGTTTAGCACGGCTGCCTTGTAAAATTTCATCAGAAAAAGCAAAGATTTTTTTACCTTCTTCTAAAGATACTACTTCATCATTTGGAACAACTTGCGCTGAAAACATTCCTTGTAATTCTGCTCCAAAAAATAGTGCAGGTCGTCCCACATAAAGTTGTACTTTATCTAAAGATTTTAATGAGAAATCATAGATTTTCTTATACTGTGTATTTTCATCAAAACTATTATAAATCTTTGCAAATGAACTTTTGATTTTATTTACTCTATGGTCATTTTGCGCAAACTTTGGATTTGTTAGTCTTATATCCCATTCAAGTGCAACAGCTTTTCTAAAGTGATCTTCATAATATTCTAATGGATGTCCTATTTGAATAGGTGTTTTTATTTTCATCCAAGCTCTATCTACATCTGCCCATTTAGATACAAGCTCATCTGTTCTATCTTCGCTAAATGCTTTTATTAGTGATTGAATATATAAAATATAATCCCATTTTTGATTATAAATATCATCTTCTAGTTCAATTAGTTTATCTGCAAACTCTTCTAATGCATCAACAACTTCAGTTGTCTCTTTTTTAAATGCTTTGATATAAGCTTGAGATTTGTATTTATCTCCATCTTTTACTAGGGCTGAATAACATCTATCTGCCGTAATTCCCCCATGTCCTAAATCTAGAAGTTTTTCATCTTCTAAATATTGCATAACTTTTTCTTCATTACCATCAAATTTCGCTACTAATTCTTTGTTAATTGTATTTATAATGTGTGCTGTCCATGATGTTTGCCATGCTGACATTTGAAGTCCTACATTATAAACTCCAATAAATATTTCTTGATAAAAAGGAGTTAGTAGTTTATTTTGAACTATTAAATCAATTAGATTTGTATGTTTTTCATGCCAAAATTCTTTTACAAAGTTGTAAGCTTTTTCTTGAAGTTGGATTATCTCTTTTTCAGTTTTTTCAAGTCTTTTTAGAACTTGTACTAAAGAATCGTCTCTTAAACTTACAAGTCTAGTAACAAGTGCAAATCTTAAATCTTTTGTCATAGAAAGACCTAATGTTTTTGCAAAATTATTTATAATTTGTAGTCTATCAAACTCTTCATTTTCAAGATGAGCTATTAGTTTATTTGTTTGTGTTTTTTGATCATTTAAAAAATCATATATTTTTTGTAAGTCGTTTAAAAAAGTTTCTTTAGTCATAATTTAATCCTTATATTTAAAAGGGATATATTATCTGTTTTGTACTTTTTTTTACTTAAATTAGCACTCAAATACAAAAAGTGCTAATTTTTATAAAAACTTTAGCTTACTTTTATAAAGTTGCGATAAAATTCTCTTCTAAAATTAAATAAATTATAGGAGAAATTATAATGGCAAAACATCAATTTCAAACAGAAGTAGGACAATTATTACACTTAATGACTCACTCTTTATATTCAAATAAAGAGATTTTTATAAGAGAACTTGTATCAAATTCAAGTGATGCAATAGATAAATTAAATTATTTAAGACTTACAGATGAAAATCTAAAAAACGCATATGCTGACTGGAAAGGTGAGGTTAATATCTCTTTTGATGAAGCTGATAAATCATTAACTATTTCAGATAATGGTATTGGTATGAATGAGGAAGATTTAATTGCTTCAATTGGTACAATTGCAAAATCGGGTACAAAATCATTTGTTGAAGCATTAACAGGTGATGCAAAAAAAGATTCAAATCTTATTGGTCAATTCGGTGTTGGTTTTTACTCTGTATTTATGGTAGCTGATAACGTAGATGTTATTACTAAAAAAGCAGGAACACAAACTGCATTCAAATGGTCATCAAATGGTACAGGTGAATTTGATTTAGCACCTTGTACAAAAGAATCATCTGGAACTGTTATTTATATTAAATTAAAAGATGAAGAAGCAAGTGAGTTTGCAAGTAAATATAGAATTAAAAATATTGTTGAAAAATATTCAAATCATATTGCATATCCAATTTTCTTAAATTACAAAGAAGAAGTTACTGAAACTTTAAGTGAAGATGATAAAAAAGCTGGGAAAGAAGCTAAAAAATCAATTGAAGATAAAAGAGAAAAGATTAATGAAGCAACAGCTTTATGGATGCAGCCAAAAGCTAAATTAAAAGAGCAAGAGTATAATGATTTTTATAAGTCAATTTCTCATGATTCAACAGATCCTATGCTTACAATTCATACAAAAGCAGAAGGGGTAAATGAATATACAACACTATTTTATATTCCTAAAACTGCACCAATGGATATGTATAGAGCAGATTTCCAACCAGGTGTTAAGCTTTATGTTAAAAGAGTATTTATTACAGATTCTGAAAAAGAGTTATTACCAACTTACTTAAGATTTGTAAGAGGTATTATTGATTCTGAAGATTTACCATTAAATGTATCAAGAGAAATTTTACAAGAAAATAGAGTTTTAGCAAATATCAAACAATCATCTGTTAAAAAAATACTTTCAGAAATCAAAAAACTTTCTAAAGATGAAGAAAAATATGCTGAGTTTATAGCTCAATATATCAGACCTTTAAAAGAAGGTGTTTATCAAGATCATATGAATAAAGATGCTATCTTAGAATTATTAAGATACAAATCAACAAAAACAGAATCTGGTAAAATGACTTCATTAGAAGCTTATAAAGATAGAGCTGATTCTGAGCAAAAAGCTATTTATTATATCGTTGGTGAAAATGAAAAAATATTAAAAAGCTCTCCATTATTAGAATCTTATAAGAAAAATGAAATCGAAGTTTTAATTTTAGATGATAAAGAAATCGATGAAATCATTACTCCAACAATGGGCGCTTATAAAGAATGGGAATTCAAAGATATTACAGCTTGTGAGCCTCCAAAAGTTGAACAAAATGAAGAAGAGAAAAAAGAAGTAGAAGAAAAATTCAAATCTATCGTTGAAAAAATCAAAGATAAATTAGGTGATGCTGTAAAAGAAGTAAAAGTTACTACAAGATTAAGTGAATCTCCATCTTGTGTTACAAAAGATGCAGGTGATGCACAAATGGCTCAAATGATGCAAATGATGAGAGCAATGGGTCAAGAAATGCCAGAATCTGCTCCAATTTTAGAAATCAATCCAGACCATGAAATCGTAAAAAAATTAAACGGTTGTGCAGATGATTCTACAATTGAAGATGTATCTTGGATTTTACTAGATCAAGCTAAGCTAAGTGAAGGTATGGATATTACAGACACTGTAGCATTCGCACAAAGATTGTCAAGAATCACAGCAAAAGCCCTTTAAAAAAGAGCTATTTGAACGCATCTTCTGCGTTGGGAAAAGTTTTTAACTCAATCACATACTGTTTGTATGCTCAATCGTTAAAAACTTTTCCCGCCTTGAATCTACATACAACTAGCTCTTTTAATTATTTTGAGAGTTAGTTTTTTAATTATTCCATTTACCTTATTTCTTTTAATAATTCTTATTTACATTTAATCTTTATTGTCTTATACTTAATCTAACCGAACGGTTAGTTAATAAAAATCGAGTATCTTATGATGAAAAAACGTATTTTAGATATTGCTACAAGTGAATTTGCTATTTTGGGTTATAGTGCTTTGAGCATGAATAATCTTGCTAAAAAATTAGAAATTAATAAAGCGATTATTTATTATCACTTTAAAGACAAAAAAAGTTTATACAATGAAGTTATACTTTCTCTTATTCAACTAGATAAAGATGAAAGAGAAGCCATAGTCAATAGCACTTTAGAACCTAAAGAAAAATTCAAACAATATATTAAATCATTAATTAATACCATGGGTGATAATCCGAATATAATTCCTCTTACTCTTCGAGAAATGGCAGGCTTTGATATAGGTATTGAAAGTAATATTTCTAATAATATTGAAAATGATATTATTTGTATGAAAAAAATAGTACTACAATTGAATCTAAAAGAAAAATATAAAAATATTGATTTTTATGAATTAAAAGCCATGATTCTTGGAACGATACTTACTTATTATTCAATGCAAAAAACACCGTTAGAATTAAAAAATATTAAAAATCTAGATAAAGATAATAAAAAAATATTAAATTATATTGAAGAATTTATTTCAAATATTTTATTAGATGCTTTATGTGAAAATTAGGAGAATATAATGTTGAAGAAAATAATAGTTTTACTTTTTTTACTTGCAGCTTCTGTAGCTGTTTATTTTTATGTGATTGCAAATAAACAATCAAAATTACCGGAGGGTTTTGCTGTTGGTAATGGTAGAATTGAAACAACTCAAGTTGATATTTCAGCAAAATTACCAGGAAGATTACTTGATATTAATGTAGAAGAGGGCTCTTTAATACAAAAAGATGAACTTTTAGCTTCTCTTGATATAAAAGAATTAAATGCAAAATTACAAGAAGTCACAGCTTATAAACAACAAGCAATTGAAAATAAAAACTATACGTTGGCAATTGTTCAAGAAAGAGAAAGCGCCTTAGATTTAGTGAAAAAAAACTATAACAGAGCATATTCTTTATATCAAAGTAAAAGTATTCCTCTTGCTGAATATCAAAAAAATGAAGCTGAATTACAAAGTGCAAAAGCTGCTTTAAGTGCAGCTAAAAGTCAAGTAATAAGTGCTGATGCTACTATTAATGCAGCAATTGCTCAAATGGAAACTATAAAAGTAAATATAGAAGATTCAAAACTTTATTCACCTATTAAAGGAAGAGTTTTATACAAAATTGCTCAAAATGGTGAGATAGTTTCTAGTGGTGGAAAGGTTTTAGTTGTTCTTGATTTGATGAATACTTATATGAATATTTTCCTTCCAACTTCACAAGCAGGACTTGTAAATATTGATTCAGAAGCTAGAATTGTATTAGATGCTGTTCCAAATGTTGCAATTCCTGCTCATGTAACTTTTGTTTCACCTTTAGCTCAATTTACTCCAAAAGAGATAGAAACACAAGCTGAGAGAGAAAAACTGATGTTTAGAGTAAAAGTAAGAATAGATGCAACAGTTTTAGAAAAATATTTTAAAGAGATAAAAACAGGACTTCCTGGAATTGCTTATATTAAATACGATGAAAATACACCTTGGCCAGAATCTTTAAGTACTTTACCAAAAAGGTTAAGTGAATAAAATGAGTGATTTTGTTGCTAAAATAAATAAACTTTCCCATAAATATGAAAATATTATAGCACTTGAAAATATTACTTTAGATATTCCATCAGGAAAAATGATTGGATTTATAGGACCTGATGGAGTAGGAAAATCAACACTTCTTTCTATAATCTCTGGAGTTAAAATAATTCAAACAGGAGAGGTAGAAGTTTTAAATGGCAATATAAAAGATAAAGAATACAGAAAAGAAATCTGTACAAAAATCGCATATATGCCACAAGGTTTAGGAAAAAATCTATATATGACTTTAAGTGTTTATGAAAATATAGAATTCTTTGCAAGACTATTTGGACAAGAAAAAAAAGAGAGAAATGAAAGAATTCTTCAACTACTAAAAAGTACAGGATTAGATCAATTCAAAGATAGACCAGCAGGAAAACTTTCAGGTGGTATGAAACAAAAATTAGGACTTTGTTGTGCATTGATTCATGATCCTGATCTTTTAATATTAGATGAACCAACAACAGGAATTGATCCTTTATCAAGAAGAGAATTTTGGAAACTAATAGCTAGTATAAAAGAAAAAAACAAAAATATGAGTGTTTTAATAGCAACAGCTTATATGGAAGAAGCTGCTAGTTTTGACTCTATTATTGCAATGGATGATGGAAAAATTCTTTTAGAAGGAACTTTAAAAGAGCTATTAGAAAAAACAAATTGTGATAATATTGATGATGCTTTTATTCAACTTTTACCCCAAGAAAAAAGAGCAGGGCATAAAAAACTTCTAGTTCCTGCAAAAAATGATTATGAAAATGATTATGCAATTGAGGCTGAAAACTTAATCATGCAATTTGGTGATTTCATAGCAGTTAATAATGTAAATCTAAAAATAAAACAAGGTGAGATTTTTGGTTTTTTAGGCTCAAATGGTTGTGGAAAAACTACAACTATGAAAATGTTAACTGGACTGCTAATTCCAACAAGTGGAACTGCTAAACTTTTTGGTGAAGAAGTAAAAGATAATTCTTTGCAAATGAAAGAAAAAGTTGGATATATGACTCAAGCTTTTTCCTTATACAATGAATTAACTATTTTAGAAAACTTAGAATTACATGCAAAGCTTTTTCATATAAAAGAAGATAGAGAAAAAAGAATAGAGTATCTTTTAGAAAAATTTGATTTAAAATATTATAAAGACAGTTTAGCAATAGATTTACCCTTGGGTATAAAACAAAGACTTTCACTGGCAACAGCCGTTATTCATAAACCTAAAATGCTTATTTTAGATGAGCCAACTTCAGGAGTTGATCCTATTTCTAGAGATAATTTTTGGCAGCTTTTAATAGACTTATCAAGAAATGACAATGTAACTATTTTTATTTCTACTCACTTTATGAATGAAGGAGCAAGATGCGATAGAATTTCTTTGATGCACCAAGGAAAAGTTTTAATAACAAATACTCCAAAAGAGCTTATAGCCTTAAAAAATAAAAATACTTTAGAAGATGCTTTTATCTCTTATCTAGAAGAAGCTGTAGGCGAAAGAATAAATGAAGAAAAAGCAGAAGAAATAAGTTTTAATACAAATGAACAAAAAAGTAAAAGCAATAGTTTCTTTTCTCTTTTAAGAGTTATCGGATATAGCTATCGTGAATCTTTAGAGTTATTTAGAGATAAGGTTCGACTTACTTTTGCCTTACTTGGAACTGTAATTTTGATGTTTGTTATTGGATATGGAATTAGCTTAGATGTTGAAGATTTAAAATTTGCAGTTTTAGATCAAGATAAAACTCCCTTAAGTCAAAGTTATATAGAAAATATTGCAGGTTCACGTTATTTTTTAGAAAAAGAATCTTTAGACTCTTTTGAGCAATTAGATGAAAGAATGAAAAAAGGTGAGATAAGTCTTGCTTTTGTTATTCCCCCTGATTTTGGTAAAAATCTTACTAAAGGTTATTCTGAAGAAATAGCAGTTTGGATAGATGGTACTTTTCCTTTTCGAGCTGAAACAATTCATGGATATGTTCAAGGCTTGCATTATAATTATATAGAAAGATTTTATAAAGAAAATTTTGGGATGGATATAAGCTCAGATGCAAATATTCTTTTAAGATATAGATATAACCAAGATTTTAAAAGTATTTATTCTATCGTTCCTGCTGTTATTCCAATGCTTTTGATTTTTATACCTGCAATTTTGATGGCTTTAAGTGTTGTGCGAGAAAAAGAATTAGGCTCTATTACAAATTTTTATGCAACCCCTGTTACAAAATTAGAATTTTTATTAGGTAAGCAATTACCTTATGTATTTGTTAGTATGATTAGCTTTTTTATTCTTGTATTTTTTGCGGTATTTATATTTGGAGTTCCTTTAAAAGGAAACTTTTTTACCTTAAGTTTTGCAGCCTTGCTTTATATTATTTGTACAACTGGAATTGGACTTTTAATGTCATCTTTTGCAAAAACTCAAATAGCAGCTCTTGCAGGAACTGCGATTTTTACACTTTTGCCAACTGTTCAATTTGCAGGATTAAAAGATCCTGTTAGTTCTTTAGAAGGAATAGGAAGACTTATCGGTGAAGTTTTTCCCGTAACATATTTTATAAATATAAGTAGAGGATTATTTAGTAAAAACGTTTCTTTTTCTGATTTACATCTTGAATTTTTTGCTCTAAGTATTTCTGCTCTTGTAATTATAATTTTAAGTTTATTTGTTTTAAAAAAACAGGAAAAATAATGATGAGAACTTTTTTAAATATATATAATTTAAGTATAAAAGAGTTAAAAACACTTTTTTATGACAAGGTTATGGTTTTATTGGTAATTTACTCTTTTACCTTTGCTATTTATATAGGAGGAACTCAAACTTCTACAGAACTTCGTAATGCCTCTATTGCTTTTGTGGATAGTGATAAATCAACACTTTCTCATAGAATCATAGATTCCTTTATGAAACCAAGATTCAATACACCTGATGTAATTTCTTATGATGAAGTTGATGATAAATTAGATTCAGGATATTACACCTTTGTTATACTCTTTCCAGCAAATTTTGAAAAAGATGTTCTTGCTGGAAAATCTCCTGATATTTTGGCAAATATAGATGCTACAAGAATGACACAAGCAGGAATTGGTTCAGGATATATTCAAAATATCATAACACAAGAAGTTCAAACTTTTTTAAAAGGAACATACGATAGTACTGTTAATCCACAAATTGTAAGTAGATATAAATATAATCCAAATCTTACAAGTATGTGGTTTGGAAGTATAAATGAAATTATAAATAATATTGTAATGATTTCTATTTTACTTTCAGGTGCTGCCCTTGTACGAGAGAGAGAACACGGAACTATAGAGCATCTTATGGTTATGCCTTTGCGAGCTTTTGAAATTATGCTTTCAAAAATACTTTCTACTTGTTTAGTTGTTTTAGTTTGTGTATCTTTTAGTTTATTGATTGTTATTGAACTTATTTTGAAAATACCTTTAAGTGGTTCTATTCCTTTATATTTATTGTGTACTTTTTTAGTTTTATTTGCTACTACATCTATGGGAGTATTTATGGGAACAATTGTTAAAAATATGCCACAACTAGGAATGATATTTATTTTAACAATTTTGCCTTTAATGCTACTTTCTGGAAGCATAACACCTTATGAAAGTATGCCTATGCTTTTGCAAGATCTTATGAAACTAATGCCTACAAGTCATTTTGTTGATTTATCTCAAGCAATTTTATTTAAAGGGGCTAATCTTAGTATTATTTGGGAAAAGATGTTAATTATTTTTATTATTGGAGTAGTATTTTTTGTTTTGACTTTAGCTTTATTTAAAAAAAGTCTTGATTCACAAAATTAAGACTTCCAAAGATAAAAGCTTTTAGTTTTCATTTTGTTCTAATTCTTTGATACTTTCTAATATTGCTTTTGCTAAATCAGGTGTTATTATATTTTCCCATTTTTCTATTTGATGTTCTATATTTTCATCGCATACCACTTCCATGGCTTCATTGAAAAATATTCCATCATTTATATGATTTACTATTTTTTCTATTTTTATCTCACCTTTTTTTAAAAGCTCCAGATTTTCATTAGCGAAGTTTTGAACAGCGTCCATTGCTGCTTGTTTTTTTAGCTCTTCATCAAATGATATTGATTCATCTTCAAGGCTTCTTAAATCTTTTAATAGCTCATAAATTGAGCCAAGAGCTAATTGAAATTCTATTTCATAATTCATATCTTTTGACTTTGTAAGACTGATTAAATTTCCCAATGTCACTTGATAATAAAGTTCATATTTTCCAAGATTTTTTATAATTTCATTTTTTTCAAAGTGATTTTCTATGTTCATATTTTTCCTAATTATTATTAATTTGATTATATCTAAAAAAAGATTTAATAAATTATTACAAAACTCTTGAATAAAAACTTTTAATATGTTAAAGTACAATTCTTAAGATTAAATAAAAAGGCTCCAATATGGGTATGATAATAAATGCTTTTAAATCACTTTTTAAAACACTTACAAAGCTATCAAGACCCTATTTTACCTTAGAAGAAAATCAATTAAAATTTAAGATAGATTCTGATAACTTTTATTATTTTCCAGTATCAAATATTGAAACAAAGACTAGACATGATCCTTATGTTTTAGAAGCATTTACTCTAAGTGCAAATCAACTTTATGTTGAATACATTCATACAGATGCAGATGTTTCTTGGAATGGGCAGGCATTTTCTTTTTTTATAGGTTTATTAAAACGAGATATAAGGGCTAGATCAATGGAATTATTAGAAAAAAAAGAGTTTAATCACTATGAATTGATAGTATATAAGATAGATAATTCATATGTATTACATTTAATTTATATTTATGAAATAAATAAAGAGATTTTTATAGTTGATTTAAAAGGTGATTTATACGAAGGATTATTAAAAAATTTTGAAAAAGAGTATAAATATGAATTTGAGAGAAATAAAAAATTAAACTTAACTTTAAATACAAGTGTAGTAAGAAATAATGCTATTCATAGCTATTTTAGAACTACAAGTGCAGGAGACTAAGAAAAATCTTAGTCTACTTTCCAAATACTTCTTTTAGTATTGATGTAGTTTGCTCCACTGGATTTGCTCTAATTGCTGCTTCTTTTTGACCAATCATTATAAATAATCCATCTATAGCTTTTGCAGTAATATACTCATCTAAACTTTCATCTGAACTTCCAGGAATATAAGAATCTACTCCAAAATTTTTTGCTAATCCCATAACTTCACTATTATTAACAAGACCTTTTGCATTTGACTTATATAAGGTATTTATTGTGTCATAATAAGTCGCAACTTGATTTTCTTTCATTGTTTCTTGAATAATAGGTGCAATTAATTTTTTTAATGAATCACTTGTATTAGCTTTGAAGTAATTGGTAGCTGCTTCATTTCCTCCTGATAAAATAGCTTGAGCATCTGTTACAGACATTTTATCAATAGCTTCTACAAATACTTCAGCTGTTTTAGGAGCTGCTTTTGAAGCTGCACTATTCATTGAATTTATCAAATTATCAGCCATTACGTCTCCTCCTACGCTTCTTATTAATGTTTCAGCTTTTATGAGATTATCAGGTAAGGGAATTTTTACTGCTGTATTATTTAAATATCCATCATTAGCACCAAGTTGAGCAACTGCAAAATTTACACCTGTTTTTAAAGCTTCTTTTAATCCACTTGTTACAGTAGAATCACTTAGATTTGATGTTGTTGTGCTACTTGCTGTTGGTACTACCGTTGTTATAGTAGTTGGTTGAGTACTTGTTTGCTCTTTTGTTACATTTTCTACAACGCTTTTAGCAATTGAACCTAAATCAAAGGCAAATGTTAGACTTGAGCTTAGAATTAATGTTGATACTATAATTGATTTTTTCATAAATATTCCTATAATAGTTTATTTTTTATATTTACATTATATAATACACACTATGTAAAAATTGTGAAAAAGGATTTAAAATCGAATTAATTAATGAAATAAGTGATTTTATTTATTACTATAAAAACAAAGTAATTGAAGCTGATGAGATTGCATCAAAACATGAAAAGCAAATAGCTAATTTCACTACAAAATTAGAAGAGTTAAACTTTCATAAAGAGTTTGAAGAAAATTTTTTAACTATTTTAGGCTATTCATATAGACTTGATGATATTAAGCAAAGATTATTTTTTACTTTTTCAGAGGCTGTTTATGCAGTTGATTTAGATAAATTAATGAGAAATGAAGACTCTTTAAAACTTAATTGTATTGTTTATATTTTAGTTTTAGAGGTTTTAATCAAAGAGTATAATACAAAAGAAATAGATGAAGATTTAAAACAAAAAGCTTTAGAAGTTTATAAAAAACTAGAAGATAGAAAAGCAAAAGAAAACTCTAAATATCATATTTATCAATATTAGAGTTACAAATAGTATAAAAAAAAATCAACCCTTAGTAGTTTGATTTTTATTGTTTCTTTTTGATTGATACATTAGTTTATCAACCCTTTCATAAATTGATTTGGGATTATCATTGGGTATTGCTTGGGAAATACCTATGCTTATTGTAATTTCTTCATTTTTAATAATTTGCATTTTTGAAATATTGATTCTGATTTTTTCAACAATATCATAAGCTTCATCAAGTGAAGTTTTAGCAAAAATTATAACAAACTCTTCTCCCCCAATTCTAAATAAAAAGTCAGTTTTTCTAATAATTGAT
>NZ_JBEVTN010000009.1:0-128015 GCF_040884245.1 Arcobacter sp. s6
GTTAAACTCTATTTGTCGTTCCATTGTCAATCCTTAATATTATGTTATCAGATTGACACGAAATTTCTAATGCTCCCCATTAGAATGATTGTTCAACTTTTATTAGTAGGGTATATACTTATATATCTTTTTCATGAAAAAAATATATATCTTGGTACATTAATATTAATATTTATGATGTTAGTTTCATCTTGGATTAGTCTTAGAAATTCACAAGATAAATCTTTAGCCCAGTTTTATAAAATTGCATTTACTATTAGTGTCTCTAGTTTTTTACATCTTATATTAATAATAAATTTCATTTTAGATTTAGATACATTTTATGAACCAAAATATGTAATTCCAATTGCTGGAATGATACTTGCAAATTCTATGAATGTATTATCAATAGCAATTGAGAGATTTGATAAAGAAATATCAAGAAATGAAACTTTTGAGATTGCAAGGAATTCAGCTTTTAAATCAGCTTTAATTCCACAAATAAACTCTTTATTAGCAGTTGGATTAGTTTCACTTCCAGGAATGATGACAGGACAAATATTATCAGGAGTAGATCCTTTAATAGCAGTTAGATATCAAATTATGGTAATGTCTACAATACTTTCAAGTGCAGGAATAAGTATGATAATTTATTTTATACTAAAAGAAAGAAGTATTAAATAGTTTTATTTTTTTTATGAACATCTCCCCAAATATATAATTGTTTTAATATGGGTTTTAAACTTTGTCCATAAGTTGTAAGTGAATACTCAACTTTTGGTGGAACAATTGGATAAACTTCTCTATGAACTAATCCATCATCTTCTAACTCTCTTAATTTTTGAATTAACATTTTTTGTGTTGCTCTTGGAAGAAGTTTTTGAAGTTCATTAAATCTTTTTTTCTCATCTTTTAAATACCAAAGTATTAAAATCTTCCATTTCCCTGCAAGTGCATCAATCGCTGTTTCTACAGGACACTTTATAATATCTTCTTTATTTTTAATATCTATTTTTTTTGTCATATTTTACTCCATAGTATCTTTTTAGATAGTACCTTTCTTAAAAGATAGTTCTTGCACTTTTTTTATATTTTAGCTAAAGTTTTATCATAAGTAAATAATAAAGGAAAAATATGAAAGCTTTTTTAGTAGAAAAAACTGGTGATAAAGAATTTGTAGCTGATGTAAAAGAAGTAGCTATTCCAAAATGTGGTGAAAATGAGATTGTAATAAAAGTTACTTATTCATCATTAAACTATAAAGATGCATTAAGTTCAGTTGGAAATCCTGGAGTTACTAGAAATTTTCCTCATATTACTGGAATTGATGTTGCAGGAACAGTATATGAATCAACTTCAACAGTATTTAAAGTAGGGGAAAGAGTTTTAGTAACAGGTTATGATATGGGAATGAATACAAATGGTGGTCATGCACAATTTGTAAAAATACCTGCCTCTTGGGTAGCTAGAATTCCTGATGCAATAACAGATAAAGAGATAATGACTTTTGGAACAGCTGGATTAACAGCAGCATTGAGTATTAATGAATTAATTGATAATGGAGTAAAACCAGAATCTGGAAGTATTTTAGTTACTGGAGCAACAGGGGGAGTTGGATCTATTGCGGTGTCAATTTTAAGTAAAATTGGATTCTCAGTTGTTGCCATTTCAGGCAAAGAAGAAAAAGTCGATTACTTAAAAAGAATTGGTGCTGAAGAAGTAATATTAAGAGATACATTTAATGAAGAAGCAAAAAAACCAATGATGGGTGAAAAATATGCAGGGGTTGTTGACACTGTTGGTGGAGAAGTATTAGCAAATGCATTAAAATATATTAAATATGATGGTGTTGCAACTTGTTGTGGTCTTACTTCATCTCATGAATTAAATACAAATGTTTTCCCTTTTATATTAAGAGGAGTAAGATTAATTGGAATAGATTCAGTTGAATGTAAATTAGAGAAAAAACAAGCAGCTTGGGAAAAAATAGCTAGTAAATGGAAAATAGATACATTAAGTAGTATCACAAATGAAATTACATTAAATGAAATAAAAGATGCATATAGCTTGTTATTAGCTGGAAAAGCTGTTGGAAGATATGTAGTAAAAATAAAAGATTAAAAAAGCTAGAAGTAGATTTAAATTAATCTGCTTCTAATTCACCATTTTCTATCTTTTGACTATAAATAGTCTCTTTCCCTAATTGCAATATTTTTGCTTGTTCTACCCATTGATTGTTTTTTGCACAACCAGGAAAATGTAAAAACTCTTCAATCCAATCACAATTTTTATTTGACCATTTTGCTATTTGTTCAAAATGATAAATACCTAAATTATTTAGATTATTTTCAATTACAGAATTAATTCCTTTAATTTTTTGTAAATTATCTTTACCAATTGGTTTTGGTGAACTTAAAACCAATGGTTTATAGTCAAGTTGTGCATTTTTCCTAAAAACAGGATTAATAGCAGGTTTTGCTTTTGTATCTAATTTACTCTCATTAGCATTAGTGTAATTAGGATTCTCAATAGAATCAATTTTGGCATTTTTAGGCCTTCCAATTAAATACCCAGCAATAAAACCAATAATTGCAGCAACAAATAAATTAACTACAATTAATGAAGCGATTTCAAACATCAAACTATTCTCCTAAAATATTAAATTCAACTCTTCTATTAATTTCTGATAAACCATTTTCATCATCTTGGGCAATTGGGAATTCTTCACCATACCCAACTGCTGTAACTCTATTTTTATCAATTCCTAAAGAGATTAAAACTTCTCGAACACTTGAAGCTCTATCTTGAGAAATTTGTTTATTTAAAGAATCACTACCTCTTGAATCAGTATGCCCAGCAATTTCAATTTTAAAATCAGGATTCTCCTGTAAGATTTTTGCAATTTCTTTAACTACAATACTTGAATCTTCTGTAATTTTTGAACTTCTTCTTTCAAAGTTTATTTTCTTACTTGATAAAAGTTTATTAATAGTTGACTGTATATCATTTTTCTTTGATACTGCCTTAGCAGGTTTAGCAATAAGCTTGTTATTAGTACTTAAATTTGTATTTGTTTTATCATCATTTACAACTTTACTATCAAGTACTTTTTCCATTTTATTTATAACTTTATCAACTTCATTCAATTCTACATGAGGAAGAGTAATATTTGTTTTTAAATTAACTTTAACTCTTAAAAGAATTGAATCTAACAAATCTTTGTAACTTGAATCTTTTAATTCTCCTGTCAAAAAAACTTCATTATTAAGCACTGTTAATTTTGAATTATCAGTAAAATAATCTTTTAAAGGAGTAACTAATAAAACTAAATCATCCAATAACGATTCTTCTATAGCACTAACAGCATCATATTCATAAATACCTTCTCGATTAACATTTAGAATATCTGCAATTTTTTTTGCATCTTTTTCATTTGAAAATGAGCCATTCATTTCAATAAGAGCATCTTTCTTTATAAGTTCTAAATTAAGAGCTTTTCTTTCTTTCTTTTCTTCGTCTAGTGAACTAAAAACTTTATTTTTTAATTCATTTAATTGATCCAAGAAATCTTTTTCATCATTTTTACTCGTTAATGTACTTAAACTCTCATTATCAGATAAATAACTCTTATAATCAAACTCAAAGATAGAAAAAACATTAAGAACAATAAAAAATATTAACAACAAAATCAATTTTTTAATCAACGACATTACAATCCTTCAACATAATTAGTTTAATTATAACTTCTAATTATTAAAATAGTTTAAATTTTTTTGCATTATACTTAATAAACCTAGAAAATAAATATAAATATAACTTATTGATCTAAATTAATTAAAAAATTTAATTAATTTGTTATAATTTTTCTATAAATATTTTTAAAGAGAATAAAATGCAACACATAATAAATTCAGCACAAACATGTCTAGACTGTAAAAAACCAAAATGTCAAACTGGTTGTCCAGTAGGAACACCAATAGCAGAAATGATAAGACTTTTTCTAAGTGGAAATATAAAAGAAGCAGGACAAAAAGTATTTGATAACAATCCTTTATCAATCATTTGTTCACTTGTTTGTCCACATGAAAAACATTGTGAAGGACATTGTGTGTTAAATAAAAAGCATACTCCTGTAAATGTAGGTGGAATTGAAAACTATATTTCAACATACTATATGAACTATAGGGAGTTTGAAAAACCTGAACAAAATGGAAGAAACATTGCAATTATTGGTTCAGGGCCAGCAGGTATCAGTTTAGCTATGATGATGGCTCTAAAAGGCTATAACATGACTATGTATGAAGCAAATGATAAAATTGGTGGAGTTCTTAGATATGGTATTCCTGATTTTAGACTTGATAGAACAATTCTTGATACCATTGAAGAAAAACTAAAGAAAATTGGTGTAAAAATTAGAAAAAATATTATGATAGGTAAAAATATCACTCTTGATGATATGTTCAGAGATGACTTTGATGCTGTATTTATAGGAACAGGGGTATGGCAACCTAAAAAACTTGGAATAAAAGGTGAGAGCCTTGGAAATGTTCATTTTGCGATAGATTATTTAAAAACTCCAAAGGCCTATGATTTAGGGAAAAGAGTAATAGTTGTAGGAGCTGGAAATGTAGCTATGGATGTTGCAAGAACAGCGATTAGAAATGGTGCCCATGAAGTTTCTATTATGTATAGAAAGGGAGAGGAAGATATGCCAGCTGAGCGAATAGAAATTGAACATGCAAAGATAGATGGAGTAAAATTCAATCTTTTTAAATCACCTTTAGAATTTATGGAAAATGGAATAAAATATGAGAATACAAAAGAAGATGATAATTCAATTGCCTTTGAAGAAGCAGATTCAATTTTAATAGCCATCAGTCAAACAGCAAGGGACTTAATAGTTAAAAACAATACTGGACTAAGTCTTGGAGAAAATGGACTACTTGAAAGTGATGAAAATGGAGTAACTGCTAGAAAAGGTGTATTCGCATCAGGAGATGTGGTTACAGGTGCAAGAACAGTTGTTGAAGCTGTAGCATTTTCTAAAAGAGTTGCAAAATCTATAGAAGAGTACATAAATACCCTTCCTGCTAAAAATAAAGTTTCTTAAAATTTATTTGATAAACTCTTAAACACAAAAGGTTCTTAACAAAAAGAATCTTTTGTAAACATCCACTTAAGTGTTAAAATCCACCATATAAAGCTAAAACTATTGGAATATATATTATAGAAACTATAGTGCTAATTAGTACTGTAAAACTTGCTTTTTCAGGTTTTGCATTTAATAAAACTGCATAAGTTACCGTATTCCCAGCTAGTGGAACAATTGCAAATAAAAACATAACTTTATATAACTCTTCATTTAAAAACATATAGAACTCTTTATCTATATAAATTACTCCTAAAATTGCTAAGGGCCAAAATATGAATTTTAAAATAAATGTAATTGATATAAATTTAATATCTAAATCGCTACCTTTTTTAAGCCCCATTAATCCCATACCAACCATCATCATTCCTAAAATTCCATAAGCTCCTTTAAACTGAGCAGTATAAGAACTTACAACATCAGGTATTCCAACACCTAATAAGTTTAGTGCAATACCTAAAATAAATGCATACAAGATAGGAAGCTTTAACATCTTGTTAAAAGCTTCTTTAACAGTAAAATTTCCCTTTGCAGTTACATAAAAACCTGTTGTACTTTCATATAAAAATGATGCCAAAACAGTAAAAATATAAATATCAGCCAAATAAGGAGGAAAGAAAATAATTGCTAAAGTAATACCAAAATATCCAGTATTTCCAGTACCTGCACAAAATGCTAAAATATTTCCAGTTGGGTCATTCCAGCTTTTTCTAAAAGCATATAAAGAAGCAAAAGCTATTATTGAACAGAAAATATAAAAAAATATTGGTAAAAAAAGTATAGACATATTTATTTTAACACTTAAAGTTGCTGAAAACACAACAATAGGACCTAAAATATATATCAAAATACTTGCAATTGATTCTCGTTTTACATCTAAAAGTTTTGTAGAAAAATATCCTAAAACAATATTAATATATATAGGGAAAATTTTCATTAATAAAATAAATGATAGTGCCATTGTATTATTCCTTTTTTAAAAAATACATATTACAATTTTTTTCTAAAGAAATACAATTAAGATAATAAATCAATCCAAAAATATCTATTATTTATAACTTTTTCTACAGGTTTCCAACCATAATTTAATGAATGATAAAATAATATGCCATCAAAAAACTTAAATGTTAACTCTTTTTCTTTCTTTTTTCCTAATATTTGAGAAAATAAAACATATATGAACTCTTTTTCTTCTTCTATTTTATAAGAGAATTCTTCTAAATCAATTATTTGTTTTTCTATAAAATCTTTTACTCTATGCATTTATTTTTTACCTTTTTTTATTTATAACTATTTTTCCATTGACTATAAGGATATTTCATAAGATTTGAATTATAGTATTTTATATCACCTGTTACTTCTTCTTTTATCCATAATGGAAATTCTATGTGTTCATTTTCATCTTTAAGTTCAACTTCTGCTATTACTAAACCTTCATTATCGCCATGAAAAATATCTACTTCCCAAATATGATTATGTATATCAATAATATATCTAGTTTTATCAATAATTGGTTTTTGACATAGTTTATCTAAGATTTCATTTGCTTCAACTAAGGGAATTTCATATTCAAATTCTAATCTTGAAACTCCAATATTTGAGCCTTTTATTGTCAAATATCCTTTATTATTTTTTACTCTAACTCTTACAACAGCATCTTTATTTGTAGTAATATATCCTTGTTTAATTTTATTACCATTTTTTAAAGTTCCAAGTTTTTCTAAATCAATTAGATATTTTCTTTCAATTTCTATAGCCATAAATCCTCTTTACAATTTTATAAATTTTAGCAAAAAAACTAATTATATTATATTTTTTGTGATAGAATTAATAAAAAGGAGTTAGAATGAAAACTTTAATAATGACCCTTGCTCTTGTAAGTATATCAATAGCTTCAACTCTTCCATCAGAGTTTGATAGAGAGATTTATACTAATGGTGAAAAGATATTTGACAATAAATGTAGTGAATGTCATGTAAAATCAATGCCGATTCCACTTTTAATGAAAAACTTTTTAGAAGAGAATAATCAAACACTTAAACTAAAAGCTCCAACAGGAAATGAAATATCTTTTAGACTTAAACAACAAGTAGGTCATAAAGATGACATGGAGTTTCATCTAATACAAACAAATGACTTTTTAAAAGACTATTTATTTAATCCTAACTTAGCAAAAACTATCTGTCTTGAGGGTGTAATTAAACACTTTGAAGTAATGCCTTCAATGAAAGGTAAAATCACAGAAGAAGAAATAGAAGAAGTTAATCATTTTTTATACTTTTTAGAAGGCTTTAATGGAATTAATGAATATTATCATGATGAAACAAAATTTTAAAAATTTCAGATAATTTTCTCTAATAGCAAAACTCAAATATATTAATTTAAACTTGAGTTTTACTATTTATACTCATAAAATACAAAACTGCAAACTTTTTCTTAATTACTAAATTATTCTCAGTATTATTTAGCTATTATTCCAAAATTTTTATTTATTTATATAATATAAACAAATAATTAAATATTAAAGGACATTAAATATGAAATTATTTTTACTCTTTCTTTTATTATTAAACTTTTCATTAAATGCTGATGATAAATACTTAATGAGAGTTGCCTATGGTACTGCTTCAAAGAATGATCTAGGTCAAATTATTACTGGAAATCCTGATTCAACAGATAAATATTTATCTGTAGTTTCTATTGATGCTGGGTATTTATTAAAAAAAGATTTTTTAGATTTACCTATTGATATTTATGCAAAAGGGGGTTTTTCTGTATTTAATGAAAAAGTTAATACGAATACATATGAAGTACTTGCTTATATAAAAGCATATTATAATATTGATTTTTTAAACAATAGAATTAGAATTGGAGCAGGGGAAGGTTTCTCATATACTTCGAGAATTCTTGAAGTTGAATATGATGAGGTTAATGAGGACCCTAATGATATATCAAGTAGTGCTAGATTTTTAAACTATTTAGATATTACAGTTGATTTTGATGTGGGAAAACTTATTGATTATAAACCAATGCATGAGACATATTTAGGATATTTATTAAAACATCGTTCAGGAATTGCAGGACTTATTAATAATGTTGACCATGGTGGTTCAAATTATAATGCATTTTATATAGAGAAAAAATTCTAATATAAAGTATATTTGTTATACTATTTATATTAAAATCATATAAATAGGATAAGAAAATGATAAAAATATTTTTTATAACATTAATAGCACTAAGTACTTGTTTATTCGCAAATAAGGTAAAAGTACTAGATGTAAAAGCAAATTGTTCCTTAAGCCAAATATGTAGCTTTGATGTGACGCTAGAACACGAAGATACAGGTTGGGAACATTACGCAGACAAAGGGGAGATATACACTCCACAGAACGAATTACTAGCAACAAGAACACTATATCATCCACATGTAGACGAACAACCCTTTACAAGAAGCTTATCAGGTGTACAAATACCAAAAGGTGTGAATAAAGTGATTATTAAAGGTCATGATTTAGTTCATGGGTATTCAGATGATGTTTTTGTTTATGAGTTTAAATAAAGAAGTTAGAAACGTAACTTCTTTATTATTGTTTTTGCTCTAGTTTATTTTGATTTTGAGTTTCTACTGCTGCATTATATTTATCAAATAAAATCGAAAACATATATCCCATAGAAATTACAATTATTCTAATTATAAGAACATTTCTCATATTTTTTTCTTTAAATTTTCATACTAATTCTAACTCATCCAATAAAGCAGGCCATGACTCAGTAAATATATGAGTTTCTAACTCTGTTCTTATTTTATCAGGAATTCTTACAGATATTTTTGTTGCAAAATTATAGTGAATAAGTACACATTTTCCTGTAGTGCAAAGTTTTCCATCTTGATAAACTGCATGGGCCAATTCTATAGAAGAATTACCAAGTTTTGAGATACCAGTTTTTACAATAACTTCCTTACCCCAAAATACCTCTTTTAAGAAATCAAAAGAGCTATGAGCCATGATAAGATTCCACTCTTTTACGTTTTCTGTTGGCATAAAGATACGAAATATTTCATCACGTGCAGCTTCAAACCATACACCGTAAGTGTTGTTATTAATATGCCCAAGAGCATCTGTTTCTAAAAATCTTGGTTTTATTAGTTCTGTGAACATTTAGTTTCTCCAATTAAAAAGAGAATAGTTTAACAAATTTGGTTTAGGATTTATTTAAATGGGAATGCACTTTTTCTTAACCGTAAGAAAAAGTACGCAAAAAGAAACTCCCAGCCAAGTTGTTGAAGGCAAAGCTTCCTAAATTTCGCTCCTTTATTTTCTGCGTTGCGAAACTCGCGACAAAAGGTACATTTAGTACCTTTCTTCACTCAAACAGTCCTCACTTTTCACCGAAAATAAAGAATCAAACCTTAGCTTCAACAAAGGCTGGATTTCATGGAAGTTTTAGCTTTTATTTATGAAGCTAATTTAATATTATAAAGTTCTATATCCGTACTGTAAATTTCTTTAACACTAATCAATCCTACAAAACTTTGAAGTTTTTGTTTCACAATTTGATATATCTTTTTATATTGAATATTTTCTTTTATTAATTCAATAACTGTTTGTGCAATCAGTATTTCAATTGTAGCAATAATAGATAATTGATGAGAATTAAATTGTCCTCTTAATCCACTCTCAATATTTAGTGTTTTATATACTAGTTTCGTATATACCAAATACAATTTTTCAGGATTTTTACTTCCTTGTTTTGTTGCATAATTTGTTAATATTTTTAAAACATCTGTTTCATCATTTCTGATTTGAATTGATACTTTTCTATCCATAGTTTATTCTCCTATATTATTGGATTATTTGTTGATATTTATATAAAATGTAGATGTTACATATCTATACTTAATCACTAAAAAATTGGAACAATTTATTAATTAATGAGAATTTAAAGAAGATTTAAAAGTGTTATGTTAGTATTCTTTACTACGAGTATACTAACGCATATTTAAAGACTTCAAAAAATTCTTTTAAATGTGTGTTTACTTCTTAATTACTATTTTTATCTGTATATTCATAAAAACTCCTTTTTTAAAAATCTGTTTTAACGACTTTTCCTATGTCGATGATCTATTATATTCAAAAAGAATTTACCATAAATAATTATAGAATTTCATATTTTGTTCAGAATCAAGGCGGAGTTATTTTTTTGCGAGGGAGCATACAGTCAGTATGTGACTGAGTAAAAAAATTGCTCCAACGTAGAGATTGGGTAAAAGAACTATTAAAAATCGTCGAAGTCGATTGAACCTTTTGAGTAGTTAACTACATTTCCTTCGAAGAAGTTTGTTCTTTGGTCATTGAAAGATGCATATCCATCTACCCATGGAATTGGGTGTTTTACACCATATTCTGGTTTATATCCAACTGCATCAAGTCTTTTATCTGCTAGATATTGAATATATTGTTCAATTATTTTATCTGTGAAACCTAGGATTTGTCCTTGAGTGATATATGATCCCCAAGATGATTCTAAAGCTACTGCACGTCTAAACATTCCTCTTACAGTTTCTTCTAGTTCTGCTGTGAATAGTTCTGGTCTTTCTTTTCTTACACTATTAATCATGTTTTGGAAAAGTAATAAGTGAGTAACTTCATCTCTTTGAATGAATCTGATCATTTGAGAGCTTCCTAGCATTTTTCCTGATTTTCCAAGGGCATACATAGCTGCAAATCCCGCGTAAAAATATAAACCTTCTAAAATTTGATTTGCAAAAAGTGCTAATACTATTTTTCTATCAGTAATTTCACCATCATCTCCTGCCGTTAAGTTTTTATAAACATCTGCAATGTAGTTGTTTTTTTCTCTTAGTTTTACATCATTTTTCCACATATTGTAGATTTGATCTGTATTATCTGAAATTGATTCAACCATAACTGCATAAGATTTACTATGATTTGCTTCTTCATAAGATTGTCTTGATAAACAAGCATTTATTTCAGGTGCTGTGATATATGGATTAATATTGTCCATTAGGTTATTTGTTTGCAAAGAATCCATAAAGATAAGTTGAGATAAAACTAAATCATACATTCTTTTTTCAGCAGGTGTTAAAAACTTATAATCTTTAGCATCACCTGTCATTTGAACTTCTTTTGGAAACCAAGTATTAGCTTCCATTGTATCCCATAAATTAAGTGCCCACTGATATTTCATTTTAGTAAAATTAATCATTCCATCACTATTTCCACCAAAAATTCTTCTATCATTTAAACTCTCTTTTGAGTCTGGGTTATATATGGTTTTTCTTTCCATCTGGAAGTCCTTTGTTTTTTTCTAAAATTTTATTGTATATTTATAATTGTTTGTATGTGAAGAATGTAAGGTTATCTTATTGACAACCACTACACTCTAAACTTCTATCTTCAACATCATTTTTTGCTTCTGGAGATTGGCTTCTTAAATAATAAGTTGATTTAAGTCCTAGCTTCCAAGCTAATGTATAGATTTCATGTAAGTATTTACCACTTGCCTTATCTAAGCTCATGAAAATATTTGTAGATTGACCTTGGTCTATCCATTTTTGTCTAATTGCAGCTGCTCTAATAACTTTTAATTGATCGATTTCAAAAGCAGGTGTATAGTAATTCCAAGTTTCAGGACTTAATTTTGGAACAACAACTGGAATTAATCCAGATAAATTTTCTTCAAACCATTTTCTTTTATAAACAGGTTCAATAGCTTGAGTTGTTCCAACTAAAATAGAAATAGATGAAGTAGGTGCCACTGCCATTAAGTAACCATTTCTCATACCATCTTTTTTTACTTTTGCTCTTAACTCATCCCAGTTATAAGAAGCATCAAATAAATCCTTCTCTACAAGGGCATTTACAGCTTGTGGAGCATGATCATGAGGCATAATACCTTTTGACCAATTTGACCCCTCAAACGTAGCGTAAACACCTTTTTCAATTGCTAAATCAGAACTTGATTTAATTGCATTATATGAAATTGCTTCCATAACTTCATCAATTTTTTTGAAGTGATCATTTTCACCCCATACAAGTTTGTATTCAGCCACCATTTCAGCTTCACCCATAACTCCAAGACCTATACTTCTTGATTTTAAGTTAGTAGCCTTTACTTTTCTTAAAGGATAGAAATTTAAATCAATTACATTATCAAGCATTCTAACAGCTATAGGAACCACTCTTTCAATGTCTTCTTTTGTGTTGATTCTTGATAAGTTTACAGATGCTAAATTACAAACAGCTGTATCTCCATCAATTTTCTCTTTTTCAACAATAAATACCCTTTTACCATTTACACTATCAAGTGCAGATACTTTATTTGCTTTTTTTGTAATTCCACCATCAACAATGATTAAATCTTCTTCTTCATAAGTTTCAACAGTTCCATCTACAAATTCAAGTCTTATTTTATAATAGTTTGGATTTGTATTTTGAAAAATCTCAGTACAAAGATTTGAAGATCTAATATGTCCAACATGTGGATTTGGATTAGCTCTATTTGCTGTATCTTTGAAACATAAGAAAGGACTTCCAGATTCAAAGTAAGAAGTTAACACTTTTTTCCATAAATCTTTTGCTTTCATTGTATTTTTTGTAATAGAGTCATCACTTTCATAAGCAATATATTTAGCTTTAAACTCATCACCATAACACTCAGATAAATCTTTTACTTCATAAGGATCAAACAGTGTCCAATGAGCATCTTCCATAACTCTTTCCATAAATAAGTCTGTTATCCATAAAGCTGGAAATAAGTCATGAGCTCTTCTTCTTTCTTCTCCTGAGTTTTTCTTTAAGTCAATAAAGTCAACTATATCCATATGCCAAGGCTCTAAATAAACTGCAATTGCACCTTTTCTAGTTCCCAATTGATCAACTGCAAGTGCAATATCATTTGTGATTTTCAAGAATGGAACAGTACCACCAGCAGCACTTTTGTGATCATCAATAACACCACCTAAAGCTCTGATTTGATTCCAATCCCATCCTATTCCTCCACCAAATTTAGACAATAGTGCCATTTCTTTATAACCATCAAAAATTCCCTCGATATTATCAGGAGAACTTCCAATATAACAAGATGAAAGTTGATGTCTATTTGTTCTAGCATTTGATAATGTTGGAGTTGCAAGCATAACTTCAAATTTAGAAACTACGTCATAGAACTCTTTTGCTCTTTGTTGTTTATTTTCTTCATCTTGAGCTAAAAACATTGCAATTGCCATAAACATATGTTGTGGTAACTCTATTGGTAAACCTTTATTATTTTTAATTAAATATCTATCATATAAAGTTTTGATTCCTAAATAATTGAAAAGAAAATCTCTTTCAGGTTTCAAATAAGAGTTTAAATCATCTAAGTCATAACCTTCACCCAAATTTGGAATTAATCTTCCTGCATCTTTTCCATATTTTAAATAATCTTTTAAATGACAATAAGGCTCACCTTTGATTCCATGAGTTGATTTTCCGACTCTATGATATAAATCAAAAACAAAAAGACGAGCGGCAACAAATGTCCAGTTTGGAACATCTATATCAATTTTTTCTACAGCTGTTTTTATTAATGCGTCTTGAATATCAGATGAACTCATTCCATCTATAAATTTAATCTGTGCATCAAGTTCTAATTCACTTTGAGATACGCCATCTAAATCAGCTGTTGCATCTATAGTCATTTTTTGAATTTTAGTTATATCTAAAACTTCTTTACGACCATTTCTTTTTTTTATCATAATTCCCATAATTTAGCCTTACATTAAATATTTTATATTATTTCTTGAATACTCTGTTGAAAATCTTGTCCACATTTTTTGTATAGTATTCAAAATTGAAGCATTCTCTTATTTGCTCTTCACTTAAAGATTCTCTTAATTCATCATCTGCTAAAAGATATTGTAAATATAAGGATTCACCTTTATCGTTTGTACTTGGCTTACCTTGTTGTATCTCTTCCCAAACTTTCATAGCATTTCTTTGAACGATTCTATATGCATCTTCTCTACTTACACCTTGTAATGGAAGTTCTAATAAAACTCGTTGAGAAAATACTAACCCACCGGTTAGATTTAAATTTTTCATCATATTTTCAGGCATTACAGTTAAGTTTGCAATTACACTGTTCATTCTATGTAACATAAAATCACTTGTAATAAATGCATCTGGTAACCAAAATCTCTCTGTTGAAGAGTGAGATATATCCCTTTCGTGCCATAATGCAACATTTTCCATTGCTGGAACTGCATATGCTCTAATCATTCTTGCAAGTCCAGTAATATTTTCTGTTAGAATTGGATTTCTTTTGTGAGGCATTGCTGAAGATCCTTTTTGACCTTTTGCAAAATACTCTTCACACTCATAAACTTCTGTTCTTTGTAAATGTCTTACTTGAACAGCAAATTTCTCGATAGTTGATGCCATTAATGCTAAAGCTGTTGCAAGTCTTGCATATCTATCTCTATGAATAACTTGATTTGAACAAGGTTCTGGTTTTAAACCTAATTCTGCCATTGCATACTCTTCAAGCTCAAGTGGCGCGTGTGCAAAGTTACCCATAGCTCCTGAGATTTGACCAACAGCAATAACTTCCATAGTTTGTTCTAAATTTAATAAGTGTCTAGCCATTTCATCATACCAAACAGCTAAAGTTAAACCAAAAGTAATAGGCTCACCATGAATTCCGTGACTTCTTCCTACCATTAATGTAAATTTATGCTCTTGTGCTCTTTTTTCAATAGATTCCATTAGCATTTTTACATCTGCAATAATGATTTCTAAAGAGTCTCTCATTTGAATTGCAACACCCGTATCAACAGCATCTGAAGATGTCATTCCATAATGAAACCATCTAGATTCTGCTCCTAATGATTCTGATACACTTGTGTTAAATGCTATTAAATCATGCTTTGTAATAGCTTCGATTTCTTCAATTCTTTCTACTGAAAAAGTAGCATTTTTTACTATTTTTTCACAATCTTCATCTGGAATAAGTCCAAGTTTATTCCAAGCTTTTACGGCTGCTTTTTCTACTTCAAGCCATGCTGCATATCTTGCTTGCTGAGTCCACTTTGAACTCATTTCTTCTCTTGCGTATCTTTCAACCATATTAAAGTCCCTTGTTTTCGTTTTTATAAAGTATTTTTGATTATTTTAGTATGATATTGTATCTAAAAAGACAAAATTTAAAATAAAAAATCTATAGAAAACAAATAGATTTCCAAAAAAAAATAGGAAGCAAACTTGCCATTTATATTAAAAAAATACGAAGCAATTAAAGAGAAAAAACTAAGTCTTTTTTTACTTCAGAATCTAAAAATAGATCATAAACTAGCCCAAAGAATCGCATCTAAAGGAAGAATTTTTGATGAAAACATGAATACAATAGCACCAAATGATACTATACCTACGGATTATATTTATATGGCAGTTTTTGAAGGAGTTTCAAGGGGCTTAAAGCCTCTTTTAGAGTTCGAAGATTTCGCTATTTTTGATAAACCAACACACCTAATGGTTCATCCAATTTCTAAAAGCACTCCTTATTCTTTACTTGATGAAATTAGATTTCATTTTGGAGAAGATGCAAATTTAATTCATAGAATTGATGCTGAAACTTCAGGACTCATAATTGTTGGTAAAAATAAAAAAAGTGAAATAGAATTAAAAGAGATGTTTCAAGAAAAAAAATATCATAAATCATATTTAGCAATTGTTGAAGGTCACATAAAAGAAGAAATGGAAATTAATAAAGGACTAGATAGAGAAGGACTTGCTATTGGTGTAAGAATGAAAATTTGTGATGATGGTAAAGAATCTCTTACAGTTATAAAACCTATTTCTTACAACAAAGAAAAAGATTTAACATTAATTGAAGCATTACCGCTAACAGGAAGACAACACCAAATTAGAGTTCATTTATATTCGGAAAATCATCGAATATTGGGTGATCCAATTTATGGAATAGATGATGAAAATGCGGAAAACTACTTAAATAAAACCCTAAGTGATGAAGATAGATTTGATATAACAAAATCCCATAGACTATGGCTTCATGCAAATTATTTAGAGTTTACTTATAAAGATGTAACTTATAAAGTATTCTCTAAAAATTTAGATATTTTTAACGAATTTTATAATTAAACAAATTTTTACCTTTGGTATCAATAATATGCACAGCACAAGCTAAACAAGGGTCAAAAGAGTGTAAAACTTTTAATACTTCAAGAGGTTTTGAAGTATCGCTTATTTTGATTCCAACTAATGCTTCTTCATAAGCACCCCTTAAACCATCCTGATTTTTGGGAGTTGCATTCCATGTTGTTGGAGCTATTACTTGATAATTCTTAATCTTTTCATTTTCTATATTTAAACTGTGTAATAAAACTCCCCGTGGAACTTCTAGAAAATTACTTCCTTTAGAATTTTTTTTCATATCAGCAAAGTTATAATTTGTAAAAGTATTTGTATCATCATATTTTATATTTTGAATCAAATTTGACATAAGTTTAAAAATATATTCACAAACATATTGACTCTCTATTGCTCTACAAATATTTCTTCCTACGGAACAATTTAAATCTTCAAGAGTTAAAAAAGTATCTTTTAAAAAATTATCCACAAAACTATTTATAGCTGTATCATTTTTTAAATAACTTATAAAAATTCTTGCAATTGGTCCTGTTTCCATGGTTTTATTTTCATATCTAGGTGCTTTTATCCAAGAATATTTATCATTGTTCTTTGCAGTTTTTAAAGTTCCATCGTCATTTAAATCGGTATAAAATGGCTCTTGAACTTCATCATCACTATACCAAGCCCTTTGAACTTCTTCTGTAATTTCACTACTATCAAACTCTTTTATAAAAGAAAAATTCCCATCATATATAACTCCACTTGAAAAAAGTTTCATATTTTTATTTATTTCATATCCACCAACACACAAATAATTTCCAAGAGTTTTACCGCTCTTGCTTTTTATTTCGTCTTTATATGCATTAGCCAAAAGTTTCATATCTGGAATATAAGCTCGATTTATAAAATCACTTGCTTCTTTTATCTCAAATAAAAAATCATTTAATCTTTGAGGATTTAACATATCCATAACACTGGTAACTCCTCCTACAACTATTGATTGAGGATGGGGAGTTTTCCCTCCAAAAATAGCAATCGCTTTTGATATTTTTGTTTGAAAAGATAAAGCTTCGAAATAATGGGAAAGTAAAATCAAATTTTGTTCACTCGTTAATTTATATTCACTATGCCCAAAAAAATTACTATTAAAAGGGCCTAATCTTCCTGCATCTATAAAGTTTTTTAATTTTTCTAAAGTATTCTCATAATGACTAAGCGAATTACGAAACGGCTTATCACAATATTTATGTGCTTCCATTGTAGTTTCTTCTGCATTAGCTGATAAAGCTTTTGTAACATCTACAAAATCAAGTAAGTGCAACTGATAAAAATGTACTACATGATCTTGAATAAATAGGGCCATTGACATTAAATCTCTAATAATTTGTGCATTTTTAGGAATAGTAATATCATAAGCATTTTCAACTGCTTGAATTGATGCTCTAAAGTGTGAATTAGTACAAACTCCACAAATTCTCCCAGCAAGTAAACCTGCATCTCTTGGATCTCTATTTTGTAAAATTAGTTCAATTCCACGAAAAAGTTGTCCACTAACATACGCTTCTTGTACAACTCCGTTATCATCAATTTCAACTTCAGCTCGCAAGTGACCTTCTATTCTTGTAACTGGATCAATTACTAATTTTTTCATCAATTTTTTTCCTCTTTTTCTTGAACATAAACTCTTTCATTTGCAAACTTATCGAAAAATTTAGCTTCTGTACATCCCATACATCCATGTCCTGCTTGAACTGGCCAAGATGTGCCTTGATTAAATTTCATTGTTGGACAGTTTACATTTGCAAAAGGTCCTTTACATCCCATTTGAAATAAACACCATCCATTTTTAGCTCCTTCATCTCCCCATTGTTCAACAAACTCTCCTAATTCATAGTGTCCTCGTCTTTCACAATTATCATGAACTCTTTGTTCATAAGCCCATAATGGACGATTAAACTTATCAAGTAATGGTAACTCTTCAAACATCATATAAGATAGCAATGTACCCACAATATTTACAGGATTTGTAGGACAACCTGGAAGATTTATAATATCATCTCTATTTAACGCTTGTGATACTCCAACTGCTCCTGTAGGATTTGGAATTGCCGAAACAACACCACCATCAAAAGCACAACTTCCAACAGCAAGAACCAAAGCAGCATCTTTTGCACAATTTTGAAGAAGTTCCAGTCCTGTTTGCCCTTTTGGTCCAATGCGAAGATATTTCCCATCCATTGCTAAAGGTACGGCACCTTCAACTATTAAGATATATTCATTTTTATTGTTTTTTATAATATCTTCTAGGATAGTTTCACTAAAGTCTCCACTTGCTGTCATTAATAATTCATGATAATCAAGTGAGATATAATCAAATATCAAATCTTCTATTGCCGGATTTGCTGATTTGATAAAGGCTTCACTATTTCCACTACAATCACTAAGTTCAAGCCATATTATTGGTATTTTATTTAAATTTTTAACTCCATCTTCAACTACCTCTTGAAAAGCAGGATGAAGTTTCATATCTGCTGTTACCATTGAAATCCAACTATTAACTTCATTTTTTGCAATATCTACCATTTTTAAAGCAGCTTCTAAATTATTCTCATCTAATTTATTTTTAGGATGCAATCTTTTAAATTTATCAATTCTTTTTCTGGCTTGAGCTATCTCATTTTCTCTTTTTACTTCTTCTGATGTTTTTTTAGGGATTGAATTATTTATTAAATGTTGTGAAGACTCTATAACTTTTACAACATCATTTTTACATCTACCACAAACTCTTCCAGTTTTTGAAAAATCTTTTAATTGAGCAAAAGAATTAATCTGACATGAAACAACTAAATCAACTAAATCTTGCTGATAAGTGTGTTCACAAGCACATATTAGTCTTCCTTTTTTCCCTAGTTCTCTATTTTCATATAAGTAATTTATATCTACATTTTTTTTATTTAATACTAATTCTTCAATATATGCTGTATCCATATTTGAATTAAGACCAAGAAATTTTACTAAAACATCATCTTTTATAAAATATTCATCTATTCTATTATTAATAACCGACTCAATCACTATTTTTTCAAATTTTTTAGAAAAAGCTGGAGAAGATATTTCTACAAGTTCAAAACCTTTTGTTTTTAACATATCAACAGTAACTTCTAAATCATATTTTTTAATATCATTTTGTAATATATGTGAAATTGCAACATTACTTTGAGTTGTACACTCTTTTACATGTCCAGCTATAAAATCGAATTTTTCAACTTGGGCACACTCTCCAATTGCATAAATGTTTTCATCACTACTTTGCATATATTCATTTACCAATATTCCCTTATCGGTATTTATAAATTTTTCAAAGAGTTTTACATTTGGTTCTATTCCTATACCAAATATAACAAAAGGATTTTTTATATTTAATTTCTTAGTTTTTAATAGTTTTATTTCATTATCTTCAATTAAACAATTTTCAATATCTATTTCATCTTCATATGAGATATTTAATTTTTTATTTTTTAAAAGAATTTTTTGTATTATATTAACTGCATTTTGAGATAGGTATTTACTATATAGATATTTATTTCTAACTAATAGTGTAATTGATTTTATATAATCAATATCATTTAAAGTTTCTAGTAATTCTAAAGCTATTGGTCCACTTCCCACGATAACAATTTCATTTGTATGATAATATTGTTTTATCTTTTCACAATCACTTATACTTCTAAATACTGCTACATTTTTTATACTTGTATCTAAAAAACTCACAGGAGTTGAGCCTGTTGCTATTACTAATTTGTCATAGTTGTAAAATTCACTATTTGTATAAACTATTTTTTTCTTCTTATCAATTGATTGTATTATTTGACTTAATTGTAAATTTACTTGACTATTTAATTCTAAACTAATTGAATCAGGATTATCCTTTTCATCAATCAGATTACACAAATAAACCCTATCGTAAGGAGGATAGTTTTCATTACTAAGCATTACAATTTCGCAACTTTCATCTTTGGCTAATATACTATTTGCAAAATAAACAGCTGCAATTCCTCCACCTATTATGACTAATTTCATGATAAATCTCTTTTTTTATATTATATAATGAATAAAATTACCTTTAAATCATTATATAACAGAATTGAAATAATTTGGAAACAATATTGATTAATTTATAATAAATAAGAAAAATATTTTTAGATAATAAATTAATAATTAAAAGTTATTAATGCAAATGAACATAAAACAATAAGTACTTCAAAAGAGAGCAAAATAATTAGATCTTTTTTTCTTTTTAACATTACAACTCCTTTCTTTGAGGATTTAAAGAACAATTAAAGCAATTAGAAATGTCTAAGCAAGTAGCACAAGCAGGAGCTGTTTTTCCTATACAATCATAAAGATATTTTTTCCATCTAATTGCTTCAGGTTTTAATATTGCTAAAGAGCTGAAATGCTTACTCATTAACTCTCCCATCTCTTTTCTACTTTTTAAACCTAAATCAGAATATAAATGACCCAATTGCAAAGAAGTTTTTGCAATTAAGGGAGCTAAGTGATTTTTTGAAAAATCATCATTAGCATGTTCTTGGAGTAGTTTTAAAACTAAACTTTCCATTACAGATAAATCTCTCATAATAATCTCCTATCTAACATCACAAAAATCAAGAGCAAGAGAACTTGGTCTTTTTAAACCATTATTATTTGCTATAAATAGATTTTTTAAATTTTTTAAATTATCTATAGAATCAGGCAAAGAATCAAGTTGATTATCTTCCACATCTAACTCTTGTAATTTATATAAATTGCCAATTAACTCAGGTAAATATTCCAAATGATTAGAACTAACTGATAAATCAGTCAGATTTTTTAAATCACAAATCTCTGAAGGCAAAGCAATCAAAAGATTATTATCTAAAAACAATATTTTTAAATCTTCTAATTTACTGATATCAAAATCTAAAGACTTAAGTGAATTATCGCTCAAATCAAGTTTAATAAGCATATCATGTGATTCTAAAGATGGTAATTCTCTTAAACTATTTCCCTCTAAAATTAACGTTTGTAACTCTTTAATCTTAGATAAAGAAGGTGGAAGTTCAGTTAAATGATTAAAAGATAAGTCTAAATAATATAACTGTTGCATTTGACCAAAAACATCAGGTAGTTCATCTAATTCATTGGTTTCTAAAGATAGATATAAAAGTTTTGATAAATTTTTAAAGTCTTCATCTAAATATTCAATTCTATTTGCTGCAATAGTCAACCTAGTAAGTGATTTTAAATTATAAAACTCTTTTGGTAACTTCTTTATTCTATTTACATTTAGGTTTAAAATCATCAAATTTGAAAGATTTCCAATTGTTGAAGGAAGATCTTCAATCAAATTATTTTCACATTGTAAATTTCTTAATTTTTTTAACTCTCCAATAGCTTTTGGTAACTTTCTAATTCGATTATTTGATAGTTTTAATACTGTTAGATTTTTCATTACTCTTATTGATTCAGGTAAGTCTTTTAGATTTCTTTTTGATAAGTCTAAATGAGTTAATAATTCTAAATCATCTTCAAAAACTGACATAATTGGTGTTAAACCATTTGCTCTAATCCATTTTACAAAATTATCAATATCTGCACTCATGACAAACCCTTTTAATCATTATCATTTAATCTATCATTTTTAGCATCAATTAAAAATGCTATTTCTTGATAATCTATTTCACCAAAATCAACCATATTAAAAAGTGCCATCAAAGGCCTTCTACAACATGTTTGATTACAACCGGTTACTAGTTTTTTTGCTTTTTTGTATGGCAAATCTGTCTTTTTAAATATTTCAATTGCTTGTGATACAGTTACCTCACCACATTCGCAAATTTGTTTTTCTTTTAAATTTTCCATGATAAACTACTTTAGATATGGATGTTTCTCTTGAAACGCAATAACTTCTTTCATGGCAGTGTTTATATCTTCACCTAATTTGGGTAATTTCACATAATCAGTCCAAATAGTATCTTCAACAATATCATGAACAACACCCGCTAACTCAACTACTTTTCTTTTATACTTTGCCAACTCTTTTTTTAACTCTTTTTCTTCTTCATGTGATACCATCTTTAACTCCTTTATATCCCATATAGGTTTTCAAGCCTAATATTAGGTTTTTCATTCAAATACATAAGTTTAAAATCCCCATTGATTTCAAACTTATAACTTTGATAAAGATCTACTATTTCTTTTTCTTGTATAGGTGCAAAGCCATAAATTTTTTTTAATCCTCTATAATATAAAACACCTCGTAAAAGCTTTTCCGCATCCAAAAATGCTTCGTTTGCCATAATCCAAGGAGATATTTTTATATATCTTTTATTTACTACATAAGAGTGTAGAAATCCATAATCTGTTGATAATTTCAATGAATTTGAAAATACACAATCTTGTTTTAAATAACTTTCTCTATTTGAATAAAAAGCTTTCTTATCAAGCTTCCTTGAAACTTCATCATAATGTTCACCACTAACTTGCTTTGCTGTTGAATTTGAAAAATTAAAAGCAACTGCTTGTCCTGAATGCATAAATCTATACATATCACAATAAGTAAGAAAAGATAATTCTTCTAAATCTTTTGAATATTTTTCTTCAATTAAAATCAAAACATTTTCACCTGAAATATTTTTTAATAAAAGAGATACCAATCTTTTTAGAATATCTTTTCCATCATCAACAACATTTAATACATTTATATATACATGTGTATCAAAAGCATATGCACTTATAACTCCTACTATTTTTGAGTTTTTATAGGCTGCAAAACAATACTGCGGAAAAGCATGATATGTTTTTTTTAAAAGTTCAAAATCAAATAGAGTATTACTTCTTTCTATTTCATCTAAACAATCTTCAAAACCGTTTTTTAAATATCCAATGAACATAGGTATAACTCTCTTAATTCGTTTGTACTTAAAACTTTTTTCCTATTAGTTACAATCTCTCTGATTTGTGGAAGAATTTTTTGTACAATATTTATATTAGGTTCTATTCCAACAGCTTTTAAATGATAAATCAGAGTTGAACTTCCTGAGTGTTTTCCAATAGGAAAAGTTCTTTTCAATCCAACTTCATCAGGAGTAAAAGGCTCATAAGCTTGATTTGATTTCATCATTCCATTTACATGAATTCCTGATTCATGGGAAAATATATCTCTACCAATAATCGGAAAATTTGTACCAATTCTTCTATGTGAAGCAGCACTTACTTTTTTAATAAGTGATTTTAATGCTTTCGAATTTATTTGAACATCTTTTCCTAGTAATCTCAAAGACATTAATACCTGTTCAAAAGAAGCATTTCCCGCTCTTTCTCCAATACCAATAACTGTAGTATTAGCACTAAATGCACCTGCTTCATATCCTGCAATTGCATTTGCAGTAGCCATTCCAAAGTCATTGTGTGTGTGCATTTCTATATCTAAAAGATTTAAAGAACTTAAATCTTTGATATTCTCATATGTTTTATGAGGAGTTAAAATACCCACTGTATCACAATATCTAAATCTATTTGCACCAAGTTCTTTTCCCAATGTCATAACTTCTTTTAAAAAGTCATTGTTCGCGCGACTTGAATCTTCACCACCGATGCAAACAAATAGATTCTCTTTTTTAGCATGTAAAATCACTTCTTCTAATTGTTTTAGAAGTTTTGTTTTATTTCCACCAAATTTAATATCTATTAAAATATCAGATACAGGAATAGATAAATCAACTGCTTTTAATCCACACTTTAATGAAGCTTCTAAATCACCCATAGTTGCACGATTCCAACTCATTATTTGAATAGGTAAATTAAGTGCAAGAATCTCTTTTAAATCATCTTGCTCTTTTTTTCCCATGGCAGGAATTCCCACTTCAAGTTCATTGGCACCAGCCTCATATAAAAGTTGTGCAATTTGTAACTTCTCTTTTAAGTTAAAAGCTACATATGGTGTTTGTTCACCATCTCGTAAAGTTGTATCATTAATAATTGACATAGACTAACCTTTAATCTTGATATTAGTATTTATGCAAATAGTGTTCCGAAGTGAGAGCTTAAGAAAAGAATTTAGAAAAAAAATATATATCTATAATATGGAGTAACATAAATTATATAAGAAGCTATAAATTTAAAACTTCAAGAAAAATATTTAATAATTGAAAGTTTAAATGAATTAGATAAAGATATTGAAGAAATTTGGATTAAAGAATCTGAAAAAAGAGTTAAGGATTACCCTAACTCTTTTTCAGATTTCTCTTCATTTGAATAAAAATATTTTTTAACAGCTGCAAAAACTGATTTTTCAATTGGTTCAAGTGCGTAAGAATCGTCACAAATCAAGTTTATTGATTTTAATTCATCCATTGGGCATCCACCGATTTTTTCAGTTAATAATAAATCCACATCTTTTAGAGTGTTTTTAATATCTTCAATTGGATAAGAACCATCACAATCCTCAGGTCCTTTACAATATGGATTTTCTACTTTTCTATGCATTACAAATTTGATTGCTTTATCACCAGCTTCATAGATTAAGAACTCTTTCGCATTACCAAAGTGTAAGTTAATAGTTCCCTCACCAGCTGTTGTAACTGCTACAAGTTTAGTCTCACCTGTTGAACTCAATTGCTCTTTGCTAGCTTGTGCAATTTTTACTTTTTCATTTGCAACTTCAAGAGCTGCTCTCCAGTTTTCAATTACTTGATGTTTTTGTGCACGTGCTGCAATATCGTATTTTTTAGTTAATGAATCCCAGTCCATTTTTACAAAACTATCTTTTGTAAATTCGTCCCCTCTATCTTCACCGATTAATCCAACAGCATCAGCTCGACACTGTCTACAGTGAGACATAAGTTTCATATCCATTCCACATGCTTCTTGAGCTGCCATAACTTCTTGATCTGTTGCACTTGGAGTTCCTGCTAATCCAAACTTTGTTCCAAACTCTTCTTTTGATAAAAGTGGCATAATATTATGTAAAAATACACCTAATTCTTTTAGTTTTTTAGCAACATTTGGTAAATCTTTGTCATTTATTCCAGGAATTAAAACAGAGTTTGCTTTTACTAAAATCCCTCTATCCGTTAACATCTTGATACCTTCAAGTTGTCTTCTTAATAGAAGTTTTGCAGCTTCTTTACCAAATATCTTTTTATGTTCCCAATGAACCCAAGGATATATTTGAGAACCAATTTCTCCTGTTTCATCAACAGTATTAATAGTAACTGTAACGTGATCTACATTGTATTTAACTATTTCATCTATATATTTTGGTAGCATTAATCCATTTGTAGATAAACACATTTTTAAATCAGGTGCTTTTTCATAAAGCATTTTAAATGTTTTAAAAGTTTTTTCTGGATTTGCTAATGCATCTCCAGGTCCAGCAATTCCAACAACTGTTAATTGTTGAATTTCCCCTCCAACATATAAAATCTTCTTAACTGCTTCTTCAGGTTTTAATTTACCACTAGTAACACCTGGACGACTCTCATTTGAACAATCATATTTTCTATTACAATAGTTACACTGAATATTACAAGCAGGAGCAACAGCAACATGGATTCTTGCATAGTGTTGGTGAGCACCTTCACTATAACAAGGATGATTATTAATCTTTGCCATTACCTCTTCTTGTATTGATTCTTGAGAACTACTTGAAGTACACGAACAACTCATAGATAACTCCTTATATATTTTCAATTACTTATGCACAATGTGTTCCATACAAAAGCTAGGAATAAAAAATGCATAAGAAACTTCATATAAAATAAGGATCATAAAATGAAAGTTCAAGAAGAGATAAAAAAAGAGTTATTAAAAGAAATTTATGGAAATATTGATAATATTTATGATTTCATAGATGCAAGGTATAAGCTTGATAAACCTTGCAACGATGGTGTTATAAAAAAACTAAATGAGCTAAAAGATGTTATATATAAAGTTTCAAGTCTTAGTGATTTAGCCTAGGCTAAATATTTATATTTTATGTGTTTCAAACTTTTTAGCAAATAAAAGTAGAACAACTCCGCCAAAAACGATGAATGCTGTTAAATATAATGCATAGTCATAATTACCAAATTTATCAATTAAATATACACTATAAAGTGGAGCAATAACTTGTCCTATTCCATATGAAGTTGTCAAAGCTCCCATTAAAACAACTGGGTTTGATTTTGCAAGTTGCCCACCAAGATTCATAAAAAGAGCAACAAGTCCCACAAATGTTCCTCCAAAAAACACACCACTTAGTAGGTTTAAATATAAATTGCTGGTCATAGTTGGTATTAAAATTCCCACTGTTTGAATAAGTAATGCAATTATAATAATATTTACACTTCCATATTTATGAGCTAATCTCATCCAAATAATACAAGAAGGAATTCCTGCAAGTCCAACTATTGTCCAAGTTATATTTCCAAATCCTTCAAGTCCAGGAAGTTTATTGATAATATCAGGTAAAAATGTTCCTTGAACAACAAAGCCAACACCCTCTGTGAAATAAACCATAATAAGTAATATAACAAAAAAAGTAAATATTGATTTATCAAAGCCATGTTTTACAACATTTTGTTTTACTTTTTTATCAAAAGACAAAACATAAACAGAATAAAGTGATAATACAAATGCAAAAATAGATAAAACTAACCATGAATCTTGCCAAGAACCACCTGAACTTAAAACATATCGATTTATTAAATCAGTTGTTAAAATAGAAAAACCAATACCAGAGAAGTGGATACCCATAGCTTTTGTTTTGCTTTCCATTTGTAATTTTGTCATAACAATAGCAGATCCAACTACAAAAGTCATAGCACCTGCAAATCCTGCGAGAATTCGAGCTATAATCCAAACAGTATCATTTGAATTTAAAGCTAATGCTAGTGTTGAAGATATTGCTAAAACAACACCAATTCTAAATAAAAACACCTTTTGATTTATATCTTTTATGAATATAGATAAAAGTGATCCACTTAAGTAACCTGCAAAATTCAATGATGCAAGAATACCTGCAAAGGTAATATCTAAATGATTTACTAACATACTTGGAATTAGTGAAGTAAAGGCAAATCTAGCAACTCCAAGGCCTATAATAATTGCAAATATTCCTGCTATTATGATGCTTAAATTGTCATTTCTATCAAATAATCTATTCATTCTAAAACCTATTTTATAATTAAATTACGTTATAATATCACTAATAGTTATCAAGTGTCAAATAACCAATAATGATATGTGATATAAGGAAAGATGATATGGATTTAAATTTATTAAAAGTTTTTGTAAGTGTTGCAAATAAAAAAAGTATTTCACTTGCTTCAAATGAACTAAAATGTGCCCAATCAAATGTAACTTCAAGAATAAAACAACTTGAAAAAATAATGGAATTAAACTTATTTCACAGAGTTCCAAAGGGTGTGATTTTAACTGAACATGGAGAGAGGTTTTATCCAAAAGCCATAGAAATAATTCATAAAATGGAAGATGCTATTTTTTCGCTAAAAGATGAAGAGAAAATAGGGCAGTTAAAAGTAGGTTCTACAGAGTGTAATGCGGTTGTTAGAATTTCTCCTTTTTTAATAAAACTTCATGAAGATTTTCCACAAATGCAACTTGAACTTTTTACAGGAACTACAAAAAGTGTAACTGAACAAATTTTGGATTACCAAGTTGATATTGCATTTATAAGTGGTGAGCCTAAAAGTGATAAACTAATGGTTTTAAGAAAAATAGAAGAGGAAATAGCAATACTAGAACCAACTATCTCAAATGTTCCAAATGTAACTCTAACTTTTAAAGAGGGTTGCGTTTATGATGAATTTTTAAAAGATTATTATGAAGAAAAAGGTATTTATGTAGAAAAGAGTCTATCTTTTGGAAGTTTAGAAACTATTCTATCCTGTGTAAAAGTAGGAATGGGAAAAACATTGCTTCCTATGAGTATAGTTAAAAAAATGGGTTATGATAAAGATATAAAGATTACAGTTTTAGATAAAAAAGAAGCGAATATCCCAACTTGTTTGGTTTGTAGAAAGGATTATATTCCTTCTATTTCTGAGTACTTGAAGAAACTTGAACTATAAAAATTAATAAGCGATGAGTACCGTTTTAGTTAAACCCCTGTAAAAGTTTTATACTCATCGGTAATTAATTTTTTAATTCATATCAATTTCAATCATTTTACCATTTACAATTTCTGCAAACTCTCTACCGAAATTATAGCAGTTTTTTAATTCATCCTTGGTTGGAATGAGTCTTATTTTCATAGATTCCATAGGAGGGACTCTAAAATGTAACGATTTCATCCTATCAAGTATCATTTTTGGTGCTTCTCCACTCCAACCATAAGATCCAAAGGAGTGACCAGTTTTACCTTTTTTCTCTAAATACATCATACAAGAGAGTAAATCCCAAACTGGTTTTGGTGCATCTGCATTGATTGTTGGTGTTCCTATTAGAATTCCATCACTCTCTTCAAGAATATTTATCATATTTTGCTCTTCAATGGAAGCTAGGTCATAAAGACTAGCTCTAATTGTCTTTACACTTTCAGCTCCATCAAAAATAGCTTCTGCCATATCTCGTGTATTTTTATAGCTAGTTAGATAAAAAATAGAGATGATTTTATTATTTGAGCTAATATTATCAGGTCTATCTAAACTCCATTTTCTATAAAGTTCAATATATTTATATGGTTTTTCTCTAATAATAGGTCCATGTAAAGTGGCAATTATAGAAATATCTAATTTGTCATAGAGTTTTAAAGCACTTAAAACATAAGATTTAAAAGGTCTCATTATATGGTCATAATAGTATTTAAAGGCATAAGAGAAATCACCAACTAAATCATCAAATAATCTTTTATCATAATAATGGCTACCAAAAACATCTCCACTAAATAAAAGTGAATCTTCTACCACATAAGAGCTCATCGTTTCAGGCCAGTGTAAATATGGAGTTGTTAAAAACTTAATTGTTTTATTACCCAAAGTTAGACTTTTATTTGTCCATACAGATTCAAAGTCAATATCATCTTTATCTGTAATTGCTTTTAACATAGGTGTTGCTTGTGGTGAAATTAAAACTTTTGCTTGAGGAGCACGTTTGATTAATTCAGGTATTGCACCTGCATGATCTGGTTCTAAGTGGTGACATAATACATATTTTATCTCATCATAGGAGCAAAGTTGTTCAATTTTTGAAAAAAATTCTTGTTGAAACTCTACTTTTACAGTATCTACAATAATCACGCCTTCAGTGGTTTTAATTAAATATGCATTATATGAAGAACCATTTGCTGTTTTCATTATAATATCAAAAGTTCTAATATCAGGATCAAAGGCCCCAATAAAAAAAATATTATCTACAATTTCTATAGGTTTATTATGATTCATTTTCAAGTAACCTTCTCATCCAAATTGGAGGATTAGATCTCATTTTTATCAATTGATTTAAAATATCCTCAATCTTTTCATTTTCCCTACTTGATTGCATTGGAAATATTTTACAAGATTGAACCATTCGTGAAGCTTTTGGACCAATTTGTTGAACATATAAAATATCACTATCTTCTAAACACTCTATTTTATAAGTTAATTTTTCTATTTCATCATCAATTTCTAAAGAGGAATCAACAGATTTCACGAAATTGTAATCATCTTCAATTATCTCATAAATATAAAACTCTTTACACCATCCAAAGTGTTGATTTACATAAATATTATCCTTTGAAGCAAATGCAATTTTCATAATACATAAATCCTCACTTTTTTATCTATTACTTGCTCAATTGTATTTCTAATCATTTCATAGGTTCCAGTTGAAGCAATAGAACAGCCAACACAAGCACCTTGATATGCAAGTTTTAACTCTATTTCAGGACTATTTGCATAATCAATTAAAAGTAAATTTCCACCATCTTTTTTTAAAATAGGTCTTATAAATCTTTCAAGGGCATCATTTATAATTTCAAGTTGATCTTCAAAACTTTTTTGTCTAAAAGATATATTTAATTGGGTATCTTCTATTAAAGGTTTATCCACTCCGGTTAATTGTACAGTAGCCATAACATGACCACCAAGCGCAGCCTTCAACATACAAGAAAATCCTTCTTTAACACCATCAAGATTTGTTCTATCTTTTAATAAAATCAAAGCCAATCTAAAAGCTGCTTGAATATGATTTTTATTTACTGCTCGTCTATAATAATCAATTGCCTTAGAAATATCCTCTTCAACACCAATTTTTGTTTGATACATTAAAGCTAGATTAAAATTTGCAGAATTATTATCATAAGAACTTGCATTTTCAAACCACTCTTTTGCCTTTGTATAATCTTTTTCTACCCCTTCACCTTTTAAGTACATTAAGCCTAAATTTGCCATTGCCTGATCATTTTTACTTTTAGCTTCTTCTAGCCAAATATCATGTGCTTTTTTAAAATCTTTATTTTTATATGCCTCAAGGGCCGCTCTATGTTCCATAAATCTTATTCCTTCTTTTGGATTTGGAAGTGGTTTATTTAATTCTAGTTGCTTTTTAATATACTCTTTTAGATACTCTTTAGCTAATAAAATAGCTTCATCATAATCTTCACTTGATGCTTTTATATCAAAATCAATATATTGCACCAAATAAGCATCTCCTATTTCATTTTCCCCAGAATAAATCTCTATTGGGTAATCCAAACTAAGATAATAATCCAAATCTTTATTCATAATTTTTACCTATTTTATTTTTTTACAAAAACAACTGATACTTGTAGTTCCTGAATCTAAAAGTGCTGAACAATTTGATTTTGTAACTTCTTTATATCTATTTCCTAAAAACTGTAAATAAATTTCATCAATACTCAAGTAATTCTTAACACAACTATAAACTTTTAATCCATTTTCATGTAAAAAATTATATACACCTTCTCCCATATGATAAAAAATTGTACTATCAACTTTTTGCTCTGAAATAAACTTTGCAGTTTCTATACCATCACCACAACCCTTATTTTCAACAACTTTAAAAGTTCCAGTTTCTTCATTTAATAATGCAAAATATGGAGAGTTACCATATAAATCTGAAATAACCGTTGATTCATTTTTGGCAAGAGGTATTGCTATCATTTTTAACTCCTAAAAAATTCATTAAGAACTATAATTTATAATGAAAAATACAATGCAAAAACTATTCCATAGAAGTTTATGGAACATAAATTGCAAGTTATATTTAAAATCCAAAATAAAGAGTTCGTCATGGTAAATAAAAAACTAATTCGTGAATTATTAAGTGAAAGTGCATGTACTCATAATAAAACAAAGAAATCATCATGTGATAAGCCAAAACCAGGAGCAACAAGTGGAGGATGTGCCTTTGAAGGTGCTCAAATTGCACTTTTCCCTTTTGCTGATGTTATTCATTTGGTTCATTCCCCTGCTACTTGTATTGGCGCTTCATGGGAAACAAGGCAAACTCTTACTTCCTATCAAGGAGTTAATAACACTGTAATGGGATATACAACAGATGTTAATACAAATGATGTAATTTTTGGTGGAGATAAAAAACTTGAAGAATCTATTGAATATATAATAGAACATAAAAATCCAAAAGGTATATTTGTATATGAAACTTGTGTAACTGCAATGATTGGAGATGATATGGATAGTGTTTGCTCAAGAATGCAAGAAAAACACAAACTTCCTATTGTTATTATTCACTCTCCTGGCTTTGTAGGTGGAAAAAATCTAGGTTCAAGACTTGGTGGAGAATCAGTTTTACATCAATTAATTGGAACAAAAGAGCCTGAAACTATTCATCCTTTTGGAATAAATTTAATAGGAGAATATAATGTAACGGGAGATATGTGGCAATACACACCACTTTTAGAAAAAATAGGAATAAAAATAATTTCAACACTAGCAGGTGATGGAAGAATTGAAAATATTCAAATGGCTCATAGGGCAAAATTAAATGTAATAGTTTGTGCAAAATCACTTATAAGCTTAACTAGAAAAATGCAAGAAGAGTATGAGATACCATATATTTCTATCTCATTTTATGGAAGAAGAGATACTTCAAATGCAATAAGAAGTATAGTAAATGCCTTTGGAGATAAGGATTTAAGTGAAAGAGCGGAAGTTTTAATACAAGAAGAAGAAGCAAAATTAGAACTAGCTTTAATCCCTTATAAAAAAGTATTAGAAGGTAAAAAAGCTATCTTAAATACAGGTGGAAATAAAACTTGGTCAATAGCATCTGCACTTCAAGATATTGGAATAGATGTGGTTGCCACCTCTGTAAAAAAAGCAACATTAGAAGATAAAGAAATTTGCGCTCAATATGTAAAAATACTAATGGAAGATCCAAGCGAACAATCAAAACTAATAGATGAACACAATATTGATATTCTTCTTGCAGGTGGAAGAAGTTTATATACAGCAATAAAGAAAAAAGTAGCATTTGTAGATGTAAATCAAGAAAAGAAAGTAAGCTATGGTGCATATGCTGGACTTGTAAATCTAGCAATTGATGTATGCAATGCAGTTAATAATAAAGTATTTAAAGTAGTAGGGAGTCCTGAACCATGGGGAAATTAGAAGAACAAGTAAGAGATAGATATATATCATTTGAAAATATAGATTGTTACAAAGATGCTGCAAATGTGTTGGATGCTATGTATGAATTGTTTGAGCAAATTCCCAAATCAAAAGATAAATTTTAGATGAGATTTGATTCTTTTATTCCAGAAAATTATCATGAGATTTTGGCAAAAGAAAATGAAAAAGATATTTTATATCATATTTGCTCAAATGTTTTTTATATCTCAGATTTATTTGATGAATATGAGTTTGAAAAAGGTATTAAACTACTTGAAGATATTGAATATGATTGTTGTTAATTTAAAATAATCTTTATGCAACTTTGTATGTAATATGTTCTCTTATTATTTTAGTATAATATATAAATAATAAAAGTGGAGTTATATAATGATTATGTCAAGAAGTGAACTAATAAAATCTTTTCTTCCAAATGCGGTATTAATACCAATAACATCTGAAGCTGAAAAAAGTATTTTAGATATGCAAACAATTAACAAGTTAGTGCCTATGTTTGAATTTCCATTTAAAGTAGGTAGAGAATCAAGGATGTCTGAAAATGATAGAGGTTTATTTGTAAAGTTAAGAATATTAAATAATGTCTCAAAACCAAACAATGATATATATTTAGTAAATAATACTGAAAGTTTAGAAATATCAAAAGAGCATTTCCAAATAGAAAAAAAAGATGATATTTATTTAATAAAAGATAGAAATAGTACCCTAGGTACAAAACTAAATGATAAAGAAATAGGAAAAGATAATGCAAATAAATCTTATATCCTAGAGGACAAAGATATTATAAAAATAGGCTCAAGTGATTCTAAATATGAATTCCAATTTTTAATCCTCAAATAACTATTACTTAACAGCTTGGAATAGTTCTTGCATAGTTTCCTAAAATACTTTAGGAAATACTATGGAAGCTATAAGTAAAAAACCCCTACAACTAAATCCTATAAAACTTTCTCAACCTATGGGAGCTATGCTTTGCTTTTTGGGTATTAAAAATTGTATGCCTTTAATGCATGGTGCTCAAGGATGTGCATCTTTTACAAAAGTATTCTTCACTAGACATTTTAATGATCCTATTGCTATTCAAACCACAGCTGTAAATGATATTACAGCTGTTATTGATGGTGGTGACTATGCTATTAGTGAGAGTATTAAAAATATTACTGCAAAAGTAAAACCTGATTTAGTAGGGCTTTTTACTACAGGACTTACAGAAACAAAAGGTGATGACATAAAAGGGGCTAGTTCTTTAGTAAAAGATATTCAACAAATGGTTTATGTAAATACTCCTGATTTTGAAGGATCAATAGAAAGTGGTTTTGCAAAATCAGTTGAAGCTATAATCGAACAACTAGTTGAGCGTTCAAGTGAACTTGATTCCAATAAAGCCTTAATAATTCCAAATGTAAATATAAAACCAATAGAAGTAGAAAAAATCAAAGATACCATTGCACTTTTTGGTTATGAAGTATTTTCTCTTCCTGATATTAGCGAATCACTTGATGGTCACTTAGGATTAAAACAAGGTGCTTTAACAAGTGGTGGAATAAGCGTTGAAGATATAAAAAAACTTGCTAACTCTTCACTTGTTATAACTATTGGAAAAAGTGTTCAAAAATGTGGAGATAAAATACTTGAAAAAAATGCAAATATAAATCTTTTTCATTTTGATAGCTTAGGAGGATTAGAAGATAGTGATAAGTTTTTTAAACGATTATGTTCTTTAAAAAATATCTCTCAACCACATCCTTCAATTGTACGATGGAGAAAAAGATTACAAGATGCTCTTCTTGATACTCATTTTGCAATTGGAAGCTCAAAAGTTGTAATTGCACTTGAACCTGATCAAGCTTTAAGTGTTGCTCACACAATCATAGAAGCAGGCGCTACTATTAAAGCAATTGTAACAACTCATCGAAATGATTTATTAGATTCTATAGAGTGTGAAAATCTTTTAGTTGGTGATTTTGAAGATGTGGAATCATTCTTGCATGAGAGTGATATAGTAATATCAAATTTTCATGCAGAAAGACTTGCTATTAATCATAAAAAAGCCTTGTTATTAAGAGGTTTTCCTGATTTTGAAGGATTAGGAAATCAACTTAAAAATGATCTTCTATATGAAGGTAGTTCTTATTTATTATTTGAATTGGCAAATTTGATAAATCACCATAAACTAGGAGCTAGTCATGAGCATTAATCCAACATTTCAAATGGTAACCTTTTCAACAATCAAGATGTTAAATGAATCAACAAAATTAATAGGTTTACCAAAGTTAAAAGGTCAAGTAATAATAACTCTTCCAAATATTTTAGAATTTAATGATAAGTTAAAAGAGAGTATTAATATTTCTAAAAATGAAATTGAAAGTTTTGTTATTACATCTAGCAAACATGAAGATATAGAAAAAATCATAAATAAATATACTTTAAGTGCATCTTTAATTTCAAATGATTTTAAATCATTCGCAAAAACATTTAATCTAAGAGATGAACAAAACAATCTAATCAAATCATTAATAATGATTAATAAAGATTGCCAAATAATACACAAGGAAATTTTATAAAATGCAAGTTACATATAAAAACATTAGCTATACTTTAGGTAAAAAAGATAGAGTAATTGAAACTGAAGCACCAGCTGTTAGAATAAAAATGGCAAATAATGAGGTAAAAGTAATAGGATTAATGGCACCTGCTATTCAAGTAATGATTACTTTAAATGACATAAGCATGTATTCAAGCAAAATACATGAAGTAATAAATTCTACAAAAAGAAATATTTATGCATATATTATAACAACAAGCAATGATGAACAAATAGAAGATTTAGTAGAAAATCTCGCTTTAAATAAAGGTTTTATATCAAATGAATTTAAAGATTTTTCTCTTAAATTTGGAGTAAATATTAATGATTCAATGATTGTAAATTCTATTTTTGTAATAGATAAAGAGGGTGTTATAAAATATAAAGAAATTCCAGCAGATTTAGATGATGATTTCAATATTGAACAATTTAGTATTTCTTTAAATGAAGTTGTAAACTTCAAACCAAAGGGTCACACACACGAAAATTGGATGGGAGTTTAAACATGACTTTGCAACTAAAAGAGTGGTTGAGTTTAAATGAATACTCACAAGATGATTTAAATAGTGTTGGAAAATATGGAAATTCTGCAATTATGAAAGCCTGTAGAGAAGCTAATATTTTTATTGTTAATGAATTAATATCTTTAAATGTTGATTTAAATGTGAAAAATGTAGATGGAAATTCTGCTTTATGGAATGCATGTTTTGGGAACTCTTATGAGTGTTTTGAAGCCCTTGTAAAAGCAGGAATTGATATAGATTCACAAAATGTGAATAATGTTACTTCACTAATGTATTGTGCAAGTGCTGGAAAAGATGATTTTGTAGAACTTCTTTTAAATTATAATGCAGAAACTAATCTAGTGAGTTTAGATGGTTTTAAAGCAATAGATTTAGCAGTTACTCCAAAAATTGTGAAGTTATTAAAAAATGCAAAAGCTGCATGATAAAACAGATATTAATGCAAAAAAACATTTAACTGCTTCAACTTTTATAGATTATAGGACTCAACCAAGAGCCTATAAAAAATATCCTCACTTCTTTTTATCTTTTAATATTGAAGATTATAAAGAGTTGGGATTTCTTAGTAATATTGGGAAAATCACAGATACTAAAACCTACGGAAAAGAATCAATTCATCTAAGAGCAAATCCCAGTGCTGGAGGTTTGTATCCAAATGAAGTATATATTCAACTAAGAAGTGTAAAAGGATTGGTATCTGGGATTTATCACTATATGCCCCTTGAAAATAAAATTACTTTAATCCATGAACTAAGTAATGATGGTCTTGAATACTATTTTAAAGAAAAAAATCAAAAAAAGTTTATATTTCTATTGTCAAATGCATATTTTAGATCTTCTTGGAAATATGAAAAAAGAGCAATAAGATATCTTCTTTTAGATACAGGTCATTTATTAGGTTCTATTTTTGCTGCTTTAAAGCTTGATAATATACCTTTTAACATTGATTTTAATTTTGATAAAGAGAGTTTAAATAGTGATTTCTCTTTTGATAACTTTGAGAGCTTTTATGTGGCTGTTTCTTGTGAAGAGTATAAGAGCATAGAAGTAAAAAAACTAAGAACTCCCATAGTAAATGTATGCGCTTGTGACTACCAAGTAAAAGATGAGTTTATTGAAGAGTTTTATAAAAATAGTTTAAAAGATGATTTTTCTATTATTTCAAATATAAATCTATTAAATGATTTAGAAAAAAATACTCTTCAAGAAGCTATAAATAAAAGAAGATCAATTCGAGCTTTTAAAAATGAAGCAATAAACAAAGAAGATTTTTTATTTATTACAAAAGATATTTTTGAATTTGCTAGTAAATATGATTTGGAAATATATTTTATTAACAACAATATTAACAATATGAAAAAAGGTCTTTACAAAAATGTAATGCTACAAAAAGAGGGTGATTTTAAAGATACAGCAACAAAACTAGCACTTAATCAAAAACTAGCAGGACAAAGTGCTTTTACTCTTTTTTTTACTGCTTCTAAAAGTAAAAATTATTTTTATTTATATATTTTAAGTGGATTTATTTCACAAATTTTATATTTAAGAACTAGCACTTTAAATCTAACAGCAAGTGGAATTGGTGCATATTTTGATGATAGCTGTAAAGATTTTTTTGAAACTTCCAATAATATTTTTTATCTTTTTGCAATAGGAAAATAGTTTTTTCTTTTTTGTGGAACACTAATTGCATATAGACAGATATATATAAACTTTTAGGATAAAACATGAAAAGTATTAAAATAAAATCAAACGGTTCTACAGCTGGGAATATAAGAGTTGCTTTTGCAACAAGTGATTTAGAAAATATTGATTCACATTTTGGAAGTGCTAAACAATTTGCTGTTTATGAGATTAGTAAGGAGGCTACAACTGTTTGCGAGATTATTAAAATAGATACAAAAGATACTGATTTAACTGTTGAGTTATTAAAAGGTATTGATATTGTTTATTTTACAAATATTGGAGCAATTGCAGCTGCAAAAATCATAAACAATGGAATTTTTCCTATTAAATACAAAGAAACAGTTTCAATAGAAGAAGAAATCAAAAAATTAACTGTAATGTTAAATACAAATCCACCTCCTTTTATTAAAAAAATAATTGAAAAAAAGGCTGCATAATGGAAGCAAAAGAACTATTTATTCAAACTCTTATTGGTCAAGTAAGAGCTTTAGATCAATTTGGAACTTGGACAAATAAAAGTAATGAAGAGTTATTAGTTGAAAAATATATTAAAACAAAAGAGGATTTGAAAAATATTCCTATTATTGATGATATTGATGAAATGCAAATCAAAGATATTAGACTTATTTTTCAAGCAGTTGCTTTGGCATTTGAAAAGATAACAGGAGTGATGGCTTCTGTTGTAATGGAAATGAGTCATGAAGGATTTGGAAGAGTTGTTGTATTTGCAGGGAAAATTGTACTTTGTGAAAAATTCTTCAAAGATGCTCATAGATACTCTTTTAGAGAATATTCAAAGCTTGAAGAAGAGGGTGAGAAATTTCTTCTAAATGCCCAAGAAACTTATAACAAATATAAAAACGTATAAGAGGAATAGCTTATGGCAAATATAGGAATATTTTGTGGAACAGCAGGTGGAACATCTATGATTATAGCAGATGCATTAGCAAAAGAGTTTGATGTAGATGAAGTAATAAATATGGAAGAAGATTTTGATGATATTGACCAACTTCTTAGTTATGACATTTTATTTTTAGGAAGTTCAACTTGGGGACAAGGTGATGTACATCACTCTTGGGTAGATGTTGTTTTAGAAATCGAATCAGATGATATTGATTTTTCAGGCAAAACAATTGCTTTATTTGGTGCAGGAGATTGCGTAAAACATGGGGAACATTTTGGTTCTGCCTTAGGAAAACTTTACAAAACTTTTAAAAATGCAAATGCAGAAGTTGTTGGTTTTTTCCCTATTGATGGATACAAATATGATTCCTCCCTTGCACAACAAGGTGATAAATTTTGTGGATTGGTAATTGATCAACACAATGAAAAAGAGAAAACAGATGAACGAATAGAAAAATGGATTGATTCTTTAAAAGATGAATTAAATCTATAAAAAGGAGAAAAAATGCAAACAGTAAATGATTTTTATAAATTAAGAGATACAGAAGATTTCTTTGATTTTTTTGGTCTTGAATTTGACCAAAAACTTATAAATATAAAAAGATTTCATATGATGAAAGAGTATGGAACTTTAATAAAAAAAGGGCTTGAATCAATTGCTGATGAAAACAAACTTTTAGAATTTCTAAAATTCTCACTACTTAGAGTTTATGGCGATTATAAAACAGGTCATGCACCAAGTGCAGCAGATGTTTGGAATATGTATGAAACAGGAAAACTAGAGGGTTGTTCATCTTGCGGTACAGCAACGACAGGAACAACACAAGGGGGAAGCTGTGGGTGTTAATCATAAAGAAATAGTAGATGCAGATACAGTTTTGCACGATAGCGTAACAGCATCAAGATCAGGAAAAGATGAGGATGAAGCAAAATTTGGAATAGGTCAAAAAGTACAACTTCTTGAAGATATAAAAAATGATGGAACATATCCCCATGCACCAATTGGAACCATAATGGTTCAAAAAGGTGCTATTGGATACATCAAGTCTATTGGTGAATTTTTACAAGTAATTAGAGTTTATGAAGTTCATTTCTTAGATTTAAATGCATTGATTGAAGTAGTGGGTTGTAGGGAGCATGAACTACTTGCAATGGAAGATTATAGAGATGAAGTAAAAGAAGAGTTAGAGTTTATGAGAAAACATAGGGAGAAATACTATTCAAAATAGTATGAATTACTCAAGTCAAATGAAAGGTTTTAAAGAATCCTCTCACTTGGCTTGGTAATTATGTTAACACAAGTCTATAAAAAAGGTAGGAGGAAAATATGGCAAAAGTAATTTTTATGCATTTTGATGCACAAACAGATGGTGTATATGATTCAAAGATAGGAGAACCTATTGTTCGATTAGCTAAGGAAAAAAATGTACCTATTCCATTTTCTGAAAATGGTGATTATTCTAAGTGTTTGATTAGTGTTGAAAACTTAAGTAATGAAGAACCAACGAGTTATATGGAAGATGAAGAGTTAGATATTTTAGTAAAACTTGGTGCAATTAGCTCTAAAGAAGCTGAACAATGTCAACAATTTACAATCAGTCCAAAAATAAGAATAGCTCCAATGATGTTAATCAAAGGTGATATCTTAGTTAAACCATTTAAATTAAAATAAGGAAAAAAAATGACAACTAGAGTAGAAATCGTAAATGACTTTTTAGCAATAAATGTAAAACCAGGAAGTACAATTCAAGATGTAGTTGAAGCATCAGGTTCAGCACTACCATTTGGTTGTAGAGATGGTCAATGTGGAACTTGTCTTGTGTCAATTGAGCAAGGTATGGAATTTATTTCAGATATCAATGATAAAGAGAAAAAAGTTATCGCAGAAGCTGGGGCTGGTATGAATACTGAGAAATCAAGATTATCATGTCAAATGAAGATAGTTAAACCTAACGGTGTAATTAGAATTAAGTATTAAAAAATATACTAAAGGAAAGTCCAAATTCTTTTGAATTTGGGCAAAATAAAAATCATGGCACAAGCATTTTCAATATCAACTGCTCAAAAGCAAAATTTAAATTTATCATTAAAGTTGTGGCTACCAATGCTACAAACATCAATCCAAGATTTAGAATCGTACCTAACAAACTTATCTTATGAGAATCCATTTTTGGAAGTAAAAAAATCAAAAGATTTTTTTACAAACTTCACATCAAATGGAATAAGTGGAGAATTTGTTGAGTCTTTAGCTTTATATTCTACATCACTAAATGATAAACTAAGTGATCAAATTGAAGATGAAACACTCTTTCCAACACCCAATTCAAAAAAAGTTGCACTTGAAATATTGTGTGATATAAATGAAAATGGTTATTTTGATGGAGATATAGATAAAATTGCACAAACTTGCAATGTATATAAAGAGTATGTTGAATCAATCAGACAAAGATTTTCAAGACTAGAACCAAGTGGTGTAGGAGCGTTGGACCTTGAAGAGTCATTTTTATTTCAATTAGATACCTTTGATAGAAAAATTGATGACGAATTATACAATTTCACTAAAAAAATCATAAAAGATATTATACATATTGATAAATATGCAGCACATCATAGATTTAATGATGCAAAAGATATTATAAAATATTTTAACAATCCGCCTGCTATTGATTATATTAATGATAATGTTCAGGTTATTCCTGATTTTTTTATTGAAATTGGTGATGATATTGATATAAAAATTAATAATGCATACTATCCTGATATAAAAGTTAAAAATCCATTTAATACTAAAAATGAGAATATAAAAGAAAAACTAAAAGAAGCAAAAGATTTAGTAAATTTATTAAGTTTAAGAAAATCCACCCTTTACAAAATTGTATTAATAATTGTAGAAAAACAAATATCATTTTTTGTTGGAGGAGAATTAAAACCTTTTTCTATGCAAGAAATTGCAAATGAACTTGGTTTTGCAGAATCTACAATTAGTAGAGCTGTTGCTAATAAATATGTAGAATGTAATTTAGGAATATTTCCATTAAAATATTTCTTCTCAAATGCTGTTGATAAGGATTTATCATCATCACAAATAAAAAGTTATATAAAAAGTTTAGTGGAATATGAAGAAAAAGAAACTCCATTAACTGATGAATCTATTTTAGAATTTATAGAAACAAAGTTCGGCCTAAAAATGGTTAGAAGAACCATAACAAAATACAGAAAAATGCTAGATATCCCCTCTTCAAAAGAGAGAAAAAAACTCTACAAGGTAGAAAATCTATAATCAAAGAGTTTAAGCGAAAGCTTTAGATTGAGAAAAAAACTCTACAAAGTAGAAAATTTATAATCAAAAAGTTTTAAAGGTAAAGCATAGAATTTAAATCTTTTTGGTGAGTTTTCTAAATTTGTTAGATTTCCTATAATTACCATATTGTTTGATAAAACTATATGATGAATAGAAAAAGACTCATCTTCAAATTTATCAATTGAAATCATATCAAGACCTATACCTTTTAATTGAAACTCTCTAGTTTTACCTTTTTTTATAAGCTTATTGAACTTTTTATTTTAACTTAGATATTTGATATTCTAAGTATGAATTAATGTTGCCACTCCACAATCTAAATTTAATATTAATTACACAATAAAAAGCTATTATTTCTTAATATAAATCTCAATAAACTGGATTATCTATATAATATAATAAATATTATGCTAGAATAACTCTTATGAAAACAATAGAATTAAAAAATGCTTTACCATTAAGTATCATTTCCCATGAAATGATATATTCACTGCTTGAGAAATCAATTAGTAATGTAAATGAGAAAATATCAAATCTTGTAAGAAATAAAGAATTAATAAGATTAAAAAAAGGATTTTATACTTTTTCTAAACCTTATCAAACAAAACCAATTAATTTAATTAGTGTTGCAAATACTTTATACTCTCCATCTTATGTATCATTTGATTATGCTTTAAGTTATTATGGAATGATACCAGAAAGAGTTAGTGAAGTAACATCAGCTACAAGTAAGAATGAAAAACTGTTTGATACTCCTATTGGAAGATTTAGTTATAAAAAAGTAAGCCTTGAAGCATATTCTTTAGGAATTGATTGGATTTATGATGATGTTGATGGAGGTAGATTTATTGCAACTTCTGAAAAAGCACTATGTGATAAAATAAAATATGATAGAGGTATTGGTACTTTAACACAAACTTCAATGATTGAATATCTAAAATATGATTTAAGAATTGATATTACTACACCTTTAAATTATGAACTTATAGAAATAATTGCAAGTGCATATAAATCAAGAAATCTAAAAACATTGGCAACAATAGTAAAAAAAGGAAAATTATGACTCACCCAGCACTTTTGAAAATGTTAGAAAAATACGATTTATCAAACTCGAATAGTAGTTTTGATGCATTAAGAGAAATTCTTCAAGAAATTGTATTGCTTGGACTTTATGATGCTGGATTTTTTAAACATGCTGCTTTTTATGAAGGAACTGCTTTACGAATTTTACATAAGCTTCCTAGATTTTCTGAAGATTTAGATTTTTCACTTCTTGAATCAAATCCAAGTTTTGATTTGAAACCTTTTCAAGATGCAATTGTTGATACTTTAAAATCATTTGGATTTGATATAACAATAGAAATAAAAGAAAAGAATTCAAATAGTGCAATAGCGTCTGCATTTGTAAAAGGAAATACTATAGAACATTTGCTTAATATAAATGCTACAAAAGATATTACTAGAGCTATTAATAAAGATAAAATAGTAAAAATAAAATTAGAAGTAGATACAAATCCTCCATTACATTTTGAAACACAAAATGTTATTAGATTAACACCTAGACCATTTTCTATAAATGCATTTACATTACCATCTTTATATGCAGGTAAAATGCATGCGATTTTATGTCGAGCATGGACGACAAGACCAAAAGGAAGAGATTGGTATGACTTAATTTGGTATATAGCAAATGATGTAGAACTTGATTCTATTCATTTGAAATCAAGATTATCTCAAAGTTGTAAATACTTAGAATCTAATGATATAAAAATACCTGATACTCTTAGCAAAGAAAACATAAAAGAATTATTGTTACAAAGAATAGAAGCCCTAGATGTAGAAAAAGCAAAAAATGATGTTAAGCCTTTTATAAAAGATATTAAAGAAATTGAACTTTGGTCAAAAGAGTTTTTTATAGCTGTAATTGAAAATATGAAAGTTAGATAAAGAAGTTATGAAAACAGAAATTGAAACTGCAAGCAATGGTTATATTATAACAATCCCGTCAGAATATGAGGATAGCATTGAAAAAAAATTGTAATTCAAGAATTTGAATATGACTACAATGATGGTAAAAAAGAAGAGTTTGAATGTTTTCGTGATTTAGTATCAAATTTGCAAGAAATTTTTGGTCTGAATAACTCTAAACATAATTCTGTTGGATATATCAATGATATTTGTTCAGAAGATAAAAGGTGGGATTTTCAAGAACAAATAAAACAATCTTTAAAAAATCCAAAAAATGATTTGGGTGATTAGGATTAAAGGACTCTTCCCGAAATTTACCAAAAGGTACAGGTTGTTGAACTTTTTATTTTAACTTAGAACCTTTTAATTCTGAGTATGAATTTATGTTACCGCTCCATGGCTTAGTTGACGCATTTGTTCATACATGTGAACAGTATTATTTAACATATCCAAATACATCACTTTTACATGATGGTTATGCTCAAACTATCTTAAGAGGTTTGCATAAACTAGCACAAGATTGGCAAAATAGAAAAACACCTTTATGGCAAGAAAATCTTATGTTATTAGCAAATCAAGCATTAAATGGATTTATAGGTTCAGGTGTTCCTCAAGATTGGGCAACACATATGATAGGACATGAAATTACTGCATTTTATGGACTTGACCATGCCCAAAGATTAGCAACATACAACCACATCTTTTAAGAGTTATGATTGAAGATAAACAAGAGAAATTAACTCAAATGGGGAAAGAAGTTTTTGATATGCCACATAATTATGAAATGGTAATTGAAGCAATCGAATATATGTATCAAAGTATTGGAGTTCCAACAAAACTAAGTGCATATAAAACAGATGATAAAGTTATAGAGAATATTACAAAGGCTTTAGAAGCCCATGGAATGACAGCATTTGGTGAAAGAGAAAATTTACTTTAGATAAAGTTAAACAAATTTTAACAATGTCATTGGCTTAGATTTAAAACAAAAGATTTTAAAGAAATACCCCTAAGTAAAAATTTCAGGAGAAAGAGTTTTGTTAAAACGCTTAGGGGGTATTTAAAAAAAATTAAATCTTTTATGAATAAATTTTAACTAAAGAAAATCGCAAAAAAATCGAATTAGTAAAATTTATTTATCAAAATGAGTATGTAAGTGTAAAGTTAATTTGATCGTAATCAGAAACACTAGACTTACTATCTTCATCTACTACTGTATATCCTAGAGTAGCTTGTAAATCTTTCATAACTGGGTAACCCAACCATAAAGATGTTTCATGTACTCTTTGCCTTTCACTTCCTGCATCATATTGCGTAGTACCATAAAGAAGTGATGCTGTTAAATCAGCAAATGATTTACCAAGTCCTACATAAAATGTTTCTGCACCTTTACTATAAACATAATCACCTTCTTCAAAAGGAACAATTATTTCACCTGAACCTTGATTATATCCTGGGAATAATGCATCATCATCAACTTTTACATATCCAATATATGGAGAAAATCCTGCTATTGAAGAACTAAGCATCAAATCAATAATATTAGAATCAGCTTCTGAACTATCATCGTCATTACTTATTGCATAATGTAATCTAAGTGCAGTATCTCCAAATGTTAAATTTGTTCTAGCACCATAAATATCTTTTACATCAGGCATTACTAAACTATATCCAGTTACTGAGATAGTTTCATCAAACTTATGTGTCAGTCCTAATTTATAAACACCTTTATCACCGTTGATATCACTCATTGGTCTATAATCTCTTGAGTAAATTCTACCTTGTCTTTCTGACCAAATAGCTTCAATTGAAGTATTACCAAAAATTGCATCAATTTTTAATGCATCATGTGTTTTATTAATCCAATCAGTTGAAATAGCTTGTCTCCCAGCTTTTACTGAAATATTTTCTAAATTATAAGCTAAAAATAACTCTTCAAGGTCAGCAGTTTGATTACTTCCATTTTTTTCATAGAATCTTCCTGTAGCATCACCTGTTCCCGTACCTGTTTGTGCACTATCATCTTTTTCAAAAATTGTTCCATATGCTCTAAATTTTGACGTTAAACTTAAATTGTTCCATGCACCTGTTTCATATTTTAGTGCAAATGAACCAACTCCATATTCTGAATCTCTATAATATGCATCTTTATCTTTATCAAAACTTCTATTTTCATAAGTAGCCGCAACTTCACCACTTACTTCTCCATTTGTTAAAGCTTCTTTAAAGTTTTGTGCATTTGCACTAGAATAAAATGATAAAGTAGTGATAACTACTAAACTTAAACTAATTTTTTTCATGTTAACTCCTTTTTATGTTTGAAAGCTTAACTCAAAAATAAAGCAAAAAAATCGAATGAAAATATATATTTATTCGATTTTTTTGCCTTATTTTATTGTTACAATTCTTTTATAATAAATCGAATTAGGAGAATAAGATGAATAATTCAAGAAGAGATTTTCTAAAAAAAGGTGCTTTGGGAACAACTGCTGTTGCTTTAAGTGGAAGTATGAGTACTATAACTGCTGGCATACTAGAATCAAAAACGGTAAAAATTCCAAGTGCTTCTCACTTTGGTGCATTTTATGCCCATGTAAGAGATGATAAAATTGTAGATATAACTTCTCAGTTAGATTCAGATGCAAATCCAACTGTTATAGTAAAAGGATTAGCTGATAGAAATAGCTCAAATTCGAGAGTAAAATATCCAATGGTGAGAAAAAGTTACCTAGAAGGAAAAGGTCGAGGTGATTTAAGAGGAAAAGAAGAGTTTGTAAGAGTATCATGGGATAAAGCTCTTGATTTAGCAGCTGATGCTATTAAAAAAGCACAAAAAAAAGGTGGTAATGAAGCTATATATAATGCCTCTTATGGAGGATGGTCACTTCCTGGTGCATTTAAGCCAAATGTTTTAGCAGGGAGATTTTTTAATCAAATTGGTGGAGCAATTGGAACAGCTGGTGAATACAGTAATGGTGCTGCTGGTCCTGTTAATCCAACAGTTGTTGGTGATATGGAAGTTTATTCTATTCAAACTGCACATGAACAGATTATTCAAAATACAGAAGTGATGGTTTTATGGGGAGCTGATTTATATAAAACAAATAGAGTTGGATATTCAGTACCAAATCATAGATGTTTTGATGCATACGAAGAGTATAAAAAAGCAGGAATTAAGTTTATTTCAATTGATCCAATATATACAGTAAGTGCAAGTGAATTCAAAGCTGATTGGATAAAAATAAGACCTGGATCTGATGTTGCAATGATGATGGCAATGATGAACTATTTATATAAAACTGGAAAATATGATAAAGCATTTATTGAAAAATATACACATGGATTTGATCAATTCTTACCATACCTTTTAGGGAAAACTGATGGAATTGATAAAACAGCTAAATGGGCTGAGAAATTAACAGAAGTACCTGCAAAAACTATTGAAGATTTAGCTGATATCATGATTTCAAAAAGAACTATGATAGCTGGAAATTGGGCAATGCAAAGAGCTGATCATGGTGAACAAGTTGATTGGACAATTATAACTTTAGCTTCAATGCTTGGACAAATAGGACTTCCTGGTGGTGGTTTTGGATTCTCAATGCATTATGAAGGTGGTGGAGATGCTGCTTCTGGGAAAAGAACTGTTGGAGGATTGAGTCAAGGTAAAGGTGGCGCTGTAAATCTTACTATACCAGCTTCAAGAATGAGTGATTTGATTAATAAACCTGGTCAAACAGTTACATATAAAGGGAAAGTGATTACTTATCCAAAAGTTGAATTTATGTTAAGTGCAGGAGCTTCACCAATTGGTCATCAACCTAATGTAAATGAACTTATTGAAGCTATGAGAAAACTTGATACTATTGTTGTATTAGAGCCTTGGTGGACACCAACAGCTAAGATGGCTGATATTGTATTCCCTGCAACTACAACTATGGAAAGAGATGATATAGCTTCAGGTATGTCATATTCAAATGATAGAATTTATGCAATGAAACAAATTGTAAAACCAAGATATGAGTCTAAAGATGATTATGAAATTTTCACGCTTTTATCAAAAAGATTTGGAACAGATAAAAAATATACAAGAGATAGAACTCCAATGGATTGGTTACAAAAACTGTACACTAGATCACATGCAAGAAGAGAAATGAATATAACTTTTGAAGAATTCTGGGAAAAAGGTAGTGTTCATTACGAGATTCCAGATGAAGCAAGAAAATATGTAAGACATGAGGCATTTAGAAAAGATCCTATCGCAAATGCTCTTAAAACAGAAACTGGAAAAATTCAAATTTTTTCTGATAAATTTGCAAGTTATAATTATGAAGATTTCAAAGGTCATCCAATGTGGTTTGAACCAAAAGAGTGGCTAGGAAGTAAAGAGTTGATAAAAAAATATCCACTTCATTTAGTATCTCCTCATCCAACATATAGAATTCATTCACAAATGGATAATACTTGGGTGCAAAATGTACATAAAGTACAAGGGCGTGAGCCTATTAGAATTTCACCAAATGATGCGAAAAAATTTGGAGTTATAGATGGAGAAATAGTAGAAGTTTATAATGATAGAGGAAGTTTATTAGCAGGAGTCGTGGTTACTAATACAATTAGAGATGGTGTTGTAGCAATAGAAGAGGGAGCTTGGTATTCTCCTGAAGAGACATCTTTAAATAAACCAAGATGTAATTCAGGTCAAGTAAATGTGTTAACATCATCAAGACCAACATCACAAATGGCAAGTGCAACATCAGTAAATTCAACTTTGGTGTCTATAAAAAAAGTGGATGTAGTTAGTCCAAATGTAGCATATAACCCACCAAAAATTCAAGGAGCATAATATGAAAACAATTTTACAAAAATTATTAATAACATTACTTGCAGCAGGAAGTTTTTCTCTTGCAAGTGCTGATGAGATGTTTATTTTTCAAACAGCTGAGGTGAAAATAGATAACAATAAAGGAACTCTTTATATAGGAACTCCTGTAAATGTAATAAAAAATGTAGATGATAAAAATGTCTTAGTAGAATTTTCAGGGATAGCATTTGATGATAAACTTTATTCAAATAAAGATAAATCACTTTTAATGGCATCTGTAGAAAAAAGCACTCTTGGTGCAAAAGGTGAAGCAAAAAAAGTTCAAGCAGTAATTGAAAAAGGGTATTTAACAAAAGTACCAAGTGAAGTTTGGGAAGAGCATGAAGAATTCTTCTATGAAACGTGTACACAATGTCATGCTGCTCACCAACCAACTGAACATTCAATGCTTGAATGGGATGCTATTTTACAAACAATGAGTGGATTTGCACAACTTTATACAGATGAATCTGAGTATTTAAGTAGATATCTAAAAGCAAATGCAAATAATGGTTTTTATCCTGAAAAAAAATAAAGATTGAGTATAATAAGCAAAAAAGGAGAAGAGTATGACAAAAGATGTAATTGAAAAACTACAAAGATTAACTCTTCTTTATGCTGAAGATGAAGAAGGCATAAGAAAGAATATTGCTGATAGTTTAAGTTATTATGTAAAAGAAGTGATAGAAGCATCAAATGGAGTAGATGCCTTTGAGCTTTATTCACAAAGAAAGCCTGATATTATTCTAAGTGATATTCATATGCCTATTTTAAATGGACTTGAATTTGTAAAAAAAGTAAGACAAGAAGATAAAAAAATTCCAATTATAATGATAACCGCACATACTGATAAAGAGTATTTACTTGAAGCCGTTGAACTTAAAATGGAAAAATATATAGTAAAACCAATCGAATTGGAAGTACTTTTTGGAGTATTTAAAAAGTGTCTTGAAAGTATAGAATTTAATAAAAAAATCATTTTAGAAATAGACAATAATTATGCTTATGATTATGATAAAAAAGAACTAAAATATAAAAATGAAATAGTACTTTTAAATAAAAAAGAGATTAGTTTCTTTGAGTTATTAATAAAAAATCAAAATAGAATAGTAAGTTATGAAGAGTTACAAGATAAAGTTTGGATAGATGATGTTATGACAGATAGTGCTTTACGTTCATTGGTTCGAAATCTCAGAAAAAAACTTCCAACAGATATAATATTTAATCTTTCAGGAATAGGTTATCGTTTTGTATAAAGTATTTTTTTTACTTTTATGTTTTGTAAGTTTTGTTTTTTGTGAAAGTCATATTGTTCCAAAATTCGAATTTAGAAAAGATGAAAATCATAAAAATATTGCCCCTGCTTTACATCCAAAATCTCATATAAATATTTTTTTACCTTCAATTCCTTACTCTTATGTAGCGAAAGCCACAAATGCAGCTCTTATAAGATCTTATGATAATGAGCAAACTTGGGTTTATGATTTGGCAAAATCCCACCAAAGAGTAGATGATTTTACATATATTTTTGAATTAAGAGAAAATCTAAAGTTTCAAGATGGTGTTGATTTTACTATGGAAGATGTGATTTATAATTTAAACTATTTTAAAAAACATCCTCTTTTATATACAAATATTGACAAAATAGATTTTGAAGTAATGAAAATTGATAAGTATAAATTTAAAATAGTTTTAAAACAAAGATATGAAATGTTTCTAACAGATTTAGCAAGAGTATACTTTTATACAAAAGAGTATTTAGATACATATAATCCTATAGGACAAGAAACAGGAACTGCAAATAAAGAAGCAGGAGCTTTTGGTTTGGGACCTTATATTTTAAAAGAAGGTTTTGCCTTAGGTGAGAAGCAAACTGAAAAGCTAGAACTAGTTGCAAATCCATATTATTGGAATAAAGAGTTCCCCAAAATTAAATCAATTACAGTATATACACAATTGGATATAAATGAAGCAATAAAAGATATAAGCAGTAAAGAAGGTGAACTTGATCTAATGCCAATTCCTTTTAATAAAAAACTTGACATTATACTTTCTGATTATGCAAAATTAATTGTTTCAAAATCAACTGATAATTTCGTAATATTTTTTAATCTTATAAATGGAAATAAAAATCTTCAAAATAAAAAAATAAGACAAGCTTTAAATCAAGCTTTAAATCAAGAAAATTTATTAAATTTTGTCTATAAAAGAGAAGGTGAAATTTCACCTTTTGCAGCTTCGATAAATTATCCTATAGTTAAAAAAATAGCAAATGAATATAAATTTGAAGAGATAAAAATTCTTGAAGAAGAAATTTTTACTCTTTTAAATGGATTAACATTAAATATTTTTACTCAAGATAGATTTATGTTTTTATTAAAAGGTATAGAATTCCAATTAAAAAAATATGGAGTGGTATTTAATTATACAATTACAAATAGTGAGAAAGATATATATAAACAACTTTTAAGTACAAATACAAATAAAAATACACAAAATTGGGATTTACTAGTTTGGGGTGATGATGATTGGTACTATCAAAATCCTTGGACAGTATTTTTTATTTATGAAACAAGTGGAGCTTGGGCAACTATTGGAAGAGATGATTTAATGCAAGATTATATACAAAAATATTTTGTATCAAAGTTAGGAAGTAGCGAATATGAAGAGGTTACTAAAGATATCCTTTTTAGAGCAAAAGACATGGCATATACACTAAGAGTTCCATCTTTAAATAAAGTAATTGCAGTAAACAAAGAACTTTTATACATACCTTATGAAGGTGGAATTATCCCTCTTTGGGAAATTCAAATAACAAATAATCATTGGTCAATTAGAGAAAAAAAAGAGTATGATGAGAATTTGAAGAAATCAATGAAAGCATTGAGAATAGTAGAATAATATGAGATTAATAAATAATATAAATATAAAATTTAAACTAGGAATTCTGTTTCTTATTTTGTGTCTATCTATTGCGATTTTGGCATTTAAATCTATAAATATAAGTGAACAAAATAAAAATACTTTACAAGTTGTTCATAGTAAATCCCAAGAAGTTTTAGAACTTCAAAATAAAATAATTACCCCTTTGTATAAAGCTCGAGAATTAACGCAATCACTTGTAATGGCTCCTAATAGAGCAATAAGAGTAGATATTGAAAATGACTTAAATAAACTAATAATAAAAATAGATTTAGAATTTGGAGTATTTAATCATGAAAGAAAGATTATTATAGAGATGTGGGATTCATATAAAGATTTGATTAAAGAAATAAAAAATGATTTGAATGAAGGATTTGAAGAGGCTGCTTATATAAATGAAACAACATCAAGTAGGAAACAGTTTAATATACTTTTAGAAGCACTTTTAAATATCCAAAGTAACTCTTTAAATAACTCTACATTAGCTTATAATAATGCTGTTATTGAAACAAAGAATGTAAAAATAGAAATACTTACTTCAATATTATTTATCTTAATTGTTTCAACTATTATTGGATTGTTAATTTCAAATAATATTATCAAATCTATATATGCTGTTCAAAATGGTTTAAATGATTTCTTTGATTACTTAAATCATAAAAGAAGTAATGTAAATAAAATAGAGATAGTATCAAAAGATGAGTTTTATCAAATGGCAACAAGAATAAATCAAAATGTATCTATTGCCCAAAATAATATTGAACAAAATGAAGAATTTATTAAAAATGCAACAAAAGTTTTAGAAAATATTGAGCAAGGAAATTTAGGAACAAGACTTACAAAAGATACAAATAATGAAGCTCTAAATGAGCTAAAATTTATGATAAATAATATGATAGATAATCTTGAGTTTAAAATACAAGAAGAAATAAATAAAAGATTAGAACAAGAGCAAATATTAATACAGCAATCAAAACTAGCTTCAATGGGTGAAATGATAGGAAATATTGCCCACCAATGGAGACAGCCTTTGGCTCAAATATCAGCAATTCATATGAATATGAAGGTTACTTATGATTTTAATAAGTTTACAAAAGAGTATATGGAAATGAAACTAAAAGAGGCAAATAAATTGACTTCATATATGTCTCAGACAATTTCAGATTTCCAAAATTTCTTTAAACCCCAAGGTGAAAAAGAAGATTTTAGCATAGAAAAAGCATGTAGAGATGCTTTTTTTATTTTGGAATCATCTTTAAAATATCATGGGATAGATGTAACTTTCAATATCACAGAAGATACTATTATTCATGGATATAAAAATGAATATTCACAAGTAATACTAAATATATTAAGTAATGCAAAAGATATCTTAATTGAGAGAAATATCCAAAACCCAAAAATAGATATAGAAATAAAAAATGGAAATAATTATGCAATAGTAAAAATTAAAGATAATGCCGGAGGAGTAGATAAGTCAATAATTGAAAAAATCTTTGAACCGTATTTTACTACAAGACACCAAACTCAAGGTACGGGAATAGGTCTTTATATGTCAAAAAATATCATAGAAAGAAATATGCAGGGATATATAAATGTTTCAAACGTAGAAAATGGTGCATTATTTACGATTAAAGTGGATAAAGAAATAAAAAATTAAGGCTCTTGAATAGGCAGAATTATCTGAAATTTTACTGAATAAAAACTAAAAAAAAATATATAACGTAGACATATTCACCAAAAACTCTTACATTTGGAACACAAAGTACTCATATTAGTTTTCCGTGTTCCACAAAGTGTTCAAAAAGTAAAAACTACAAAGTTCCACAAACATTAAGGAATTAAGGAACAAATAAAGAGACTTTTCAAATCATATATTTTAAATTTCATCCAATCTTCCTTCAAAAAATATAATCAATTAAAAAAGTGTTAGACTCCAGCTTTACAATCAATTCTGCTACCTTGTTTTATAAGTTCTAATGTTTCTCCCATATTGAACTGTTGTTTCATTTGAGAGAAATTTTTAACACTCCCTTTTAAGTACAAGCTTATAAAAAAATGCCTACTTTTTTTAATTTTATAGTTCTTATACCATCTAAATAATTCTTATAATCTACACATATTAGATTTTTTTGTAAGTGGTTTTACAAAAATATTTACAAAATTTGTATGAATAAAATGAGATAAAAAATGTCTTAAAATAAATTTATAAATTTTCTTTACTTCTCAAAGCTCGTTTTTTAGGGATATTAAAAAATATTTATAAATATTTATAAAATTTCTTTTCAATGGAACGCAAAGTGCAATTATCTATTTTGTAAACAGATAAATCAAAGGAGATAAAATGTCAGCATTAAGACAAATAGCGTTTTATGGAAAAGGTGGAATTGGTAAATCAACTACTTCTCAAAATACTTTAGCGGCAATGTGCCACTACTATGGTCAAAAAATATTAATCGTTGGTTGTGATCCAAAAGCAGATTCAACTAGATTAATTTTACATGAAAAAGCTCAATGTACAATTATGCAATTAGCTAGTGAAGCTGGAACTGTAGAAGATTTAGAATTAGAAGATGTATGTAAACCAGGTGCTGGAGAGTTTCACCCTGATAATAATGACATAACTGAAGGTTATATCAATTGTACTGAATCAGGTGGTCCTGAGCCAGGTGTTGGATGCGCTGGACGTGGAGTTATTACAGCTATTAACTTCTTAGAAGAAGAGGGTGCTTATACAGACGAATTAGATTTCGTTTCTTATGACGTTCTTGGGGATGTTGTTTGTGGTGGATTTGCTATGCCTATTAGAGAAGGTAAAGCACAAGAAATTTATATCGTAATGTCAGGTGAAATGATGGCTATGTATGCTGCTAATAACATTTCTAAGGGTATTTTAAAATATGCAAATACTGGTGGAGTAAGACTTGCAGGTCTTATTTGTAACGCTAGAATGACAGATAAAGAGTATGACTTAGCTAAACACTTAGCTAAACAAATTGGTACTCAAATGATTCACTTTGTTCCTAGATCTAACCACGTTCAAAGAGCTGAGTTAAGAAGAATGACAGTTGTTGAATATTCACCAAAACATGATCAAGCTATGGAATATAAAGAATTAGCAAGAAAAATTATTGCTAATGATTTAAAAGTTATTCCAACACCTCTTGAAATGGATGATTTAGAAAATCTATTAATGGAATTTGGTTTAGAAGAAGAAGCTGATATTGAAAATGTTGGTAAAAGAGCTGAAGAAGCTTAATAATAAAATAAATAAAAAATAAAAGAAGGAGAATATTATGTTTGTATGTGGATACCACTTCCCAGCTGAAATGGGTAATGATGTAAGTTTTGACAAAGTTATAGAAAAAGTAGAAAAAGGTGCTGGTGATGTTACTGGGAAAACTGTTACATTAACAAATGAAACAAAAGAGGGAACTATTTTAGAAACATTAACTGTTCCAGAAGGAACATTCGCTCACACTGCTTTTGTTGATTATTATATTCAAACTGAGTGTGCAGAAAAAGATGGTTTCAAAATGGTTTATTACACTAATAAGTATCAAATTTCTGAAATCTCAAAATCTGTTGATGGTGATGCAACTAAAGATATTTGTAAAAAATTAGATGACATGAATCTATATAGAGTAAAAGTAGCATAAGCTACTTTTACTCTTCAAAAGGAGAAAACTATGGGACCAGAAACATTAGAAAGTCTACAAAAAGAAGCTCTTGCTGAAGTGCTAGATTCTTATTCAGACAAAGTAAAAAAAAGTAGAGCAAAACATTTAGGTATTGATTCACCAGAAACAGGTAAAGGTTCTTGTGATACAACAAAAAGTAATAAACAAACAGTTCCTGGAGTTATGTCTCAAAGGGGATGTGCGTACGCAGGTTCAAAAGGGGTTGTTTGGGGACCTATTAAAGATATGATTCATATCTCTCATGGACCAATTGGATGTGGACAATATTCAAGAGGTGGTAGAAGAAATTATTATATAGGTACAACAGGTGTTGATACATTTGTTACTATGAATTTTTCTACAGATTTTAATGAGAAAGATATTGTATTTGGTGGGGATAAAAAACTTAAAAAAGCACTAAATGAAATTGATGAATTATTTCCATTAAATAATGGTATTTCAATTCAATCAGAGTGTCCAATTGGTTTAATTGGAGATGATATTCATGCAGTTGCAAAAATGCATAAAAAAGAGACAGGTCATCAAACAATCGCAGTTTCATGTGAAGGATTTAGAGGGGTTTCACAATCACTAGGTCACCACATTGCAAACGATATGATTAGAGATTATATTATGCCTGATCATTCTTACAAAAAAGATTTCGAATCAACTCCTTATGATGTATCAATTATTGGAGATTACAACATCGGTGGAGATGCGTGGTCAACAAGAATTATTTTAGAAGAAATGGGTTTAAGAGTTATTGCTCAATGGTCAGGGGATGCAACTTATAAAGAGTTAGCAATTGCTCCTAAATCAAAATTAAACTTATTACATTGTTATAGATCTATGAACTATATAGCAAGACATATGGAACAAGAATTTAATGTACCTTGGATGGAATATAACTTCTTTGGACCAACAAAAACAACTGAGTCTTTAAGAAAAATTGCTTCATTCTTTGATGAATCAATTCAAGAAAAAACAGAAGCTGTTATTGCTAAGTATACAGTTATGACTGATGCTGTTATTGCTAAATATAGACCAATGCTAGAGGGTAAAAAAGTTATGCTTTATGTTGGTGGATTAAGACCAAGACACGTTATTGGAGCTTATGAAGATTTAGGAATGGAAGTAATTGGAACTGGTTATGAATTTGGTCATGGTGATGATTATAAAAGAACAAAAGATGAAATCGAAAGATCTACACTTATTTATGATGATGCAAATGAGTATGAATTAGAAGCTTTTGTTAAAAAATTAAGACCTGACTTAGTAGCAGCTGGTGTAAAAGAAAAATATGTATTCCAAAAAATGGGATTACCATTTAGACAAATGCACTCATGGGATTATAGTGGTCCTTATCATGGATATGATGCTTTTGCAATTTTTGCAAAAGATATGGATTTAGCGATCAACTCACCTGTATGGAACCACACAAAAGCTCCATGGGAAAAAGAAGCGTAAGGAGAACGGTATGCAAGACGTAGATAATATAGTAAATGGACAAAAACTTTTTTTAAAGCCAGAATATCAAGAAGTTTTAAAAAATAAAAAAGAGTTCGAGAGTGCAGCTGGTGCTGTTGCTCCTGAAAAAGTTGCAGAAATACAAAAATGGACTGAATCTTGGGATTATAGAGAAAAGAATCTAGCACGTGAAGCTATTACGATTAACCCTGCAAAAGCTTGTCAACCTTTAGGTGCTGTAATGGTAGCTCTTGGGTTTGAAAATACAATGCCTTATGTTCATGGATCACATGGATGTGTTGCATATTTTAGAACATATTTCACTAGACACTTTAAAGAACCAACTCCATGTGTTTCAGATTCAATGTCTGAAAGTGCAGCTGTATTTGGTGGTTTAGCTAATATGAAAGATGGTTTAAGAAACTGTAATGCACTTTACAAGCCTGAAATGATTGCTGTTAGTACTACTTGTATGGCAGAAGTTATTGGAGATGATTTAAATGCATTCGTACTTGGTGCTAGAAATGAAGCTGAGGGTGAATTAGATAATACTTTAATTACTCATGCTCATACTCCTTCATTTGTTGGATCTCATATTACAGGTTATGATAATATGATGAAATCAACATTAGAGCAATTAAGCGAAGGTGTTACAAAAGAAGTAGATGAAGAAAGAATTAATATAATTCCTGGATTTGAACCATACTTAGGTTCATTAAAAGAGATTAAAAAAATCTCTAAAATGTTCAGTGATAAAATTGTTATGATTGGTGACCATGAAGAACAATGGGATACAGGAGCTGGTGAATATAAATTATACGCTGGTGGAACAAAATTAGATGATGCAAAAACAGCAATAAATGCAAAAGCGACAATTAGTTTACAAAAGTATTCAACAATTCTTACAGCTAAAACATTAAAAAACAAATGGAAACAAACTTATGAGTCTTGTAATCCAATTGGTTTAAGTGGAACAGATGCTTTTGTTATGAAATTAGCAGAATTAACAGGTAAAGATGTACCTAATGAACTAAAACAACAAAGAGCAAGACTCGTTGATGCAATGCAAGATTCTTATCCATATATGCATGGTAAAAAAATTGCAATCTGGGGAGATCCAGACTTCTTATTGGGAATGGTTTCATTCTTAGTGGAAATGGGTTCAATTCCAACTCACATTGTGTGTAACAATGCACCAAGAAAAGGTTGGGAAGATGATATGAAAGCTATTCTTTCTAAATCTGCAAGAGCTGCTGAATGTAATATTTGGCCAGGAAAAGATCTATGGCATTTAAGATCTTTATTATTCACAGAACCTGTTGATTTTATGATTGGAAATGTTTACGGAAAAGAACTATATAGAGATACAAAAATACCTTTAATTAGAATTGGATTCCCAATTTTTGATAGACATCACTTACATAGATACTCAATTAGTGGTTATGAAGGTGGATTAAATCTATTAACATGGATTACAAACTCTATCTTAGATCAATTAGATGAAGAAACTAAAAATATCGCAGAAACAGATTATTTCTTCGATTCAGTTAGATAATTCAAAAACTAGAAGACTTTCTTCTAGTTTTTTTTAAATTACCGTTATATCTTAAGATACATAATGGTAATATTTTTTTAATAAGCGTTGTATATAAAATGATACAACCAAAAGGATTTATGTGGAAATTTCATCAAACTTAACTTTAGAGATATTTAATCAACCTTTTTTATTAGAAAAAAGAATAGATTTATTAATTGCAGTTAAAAAAACAGGCTCAATAAGTAAAGCTGCAAAAGAAGTTCCTATGAGTTATAAAGCAGCATGGGAAGCGATTGAATCCATGAACAATCTTTCTACTACACCAATAGTACAAAGAGAAACAGGTGGAGTAGGTGGTGGTGGAACCAAACTCACACCTTATGGAGAAAATCTTATAAATACCTATGAAGTTTTAAGAAGTGAACAAAAAAAATTCCTTGAGAATTTAACTAAAAGAACAGATATAAACACAGGAACTCTAAAAGATATAAGGAGATTATCAATGCAAATAAGTGCTAGAAACCAAATAAGCGGTATTGTAGAACTAATAGTAAATGGATCAGTAAATGCAGAAGTTTATATAAAACTAAAAAGCGGATATACAATAGTTTCTGTTATTACAAAAACTGCTGTGAATAATTTGGATTTAAAAATAGATGATGAAGTTGTAGCAATTTTCAAATCAAATACCGTTTTAATTACTACTGATATAAGTTTGAATATCAGTGCTAGGAATAAATTACAAGGTGTAGTTGACTCTATAAATCAAGGGGAGATTAATTCAGAATTAATAATAGATATTGGAAATGGTGACAAAGTAGCATCTATCATAACTTCAAATTCAATTGATAGATTAGATATAAAAAAAGGTGCACAAGTTAGTGCGATAATAAAAGCATCTGATGTAATGATCGGTAAATAAGGAGAAAAAATGAAAAAGCTATTTTTAGGATTAGTATTATTATATTCAAGTATGTTTGCAGGAACTATAAATATAGCAGTTGCTGCAAATGTGAGTTATGCAATAGAAGAGCTTATTAAAGAGTTTAATAAAACAAATCCTGATACAAAAATTCAAGTAACACTTGGAAGTTCTGGAAAACTTGTTGCTCAAATAAAAAATGGAGCTCCATTTAATATCTTTATGTCAGCAAATATGGATTTTCCTCAAGCTTTATATGATGAAAGTATTGCAATTACAAAACCTGTAATTTATGCAGAAGGTGCCCTTGCAATGTTTAGTTCAAAAGAGTTGGATTTTTCAAAAGGAATTGATTTAATAAAAGATAGCTCAATATTAAAAATAGCTATTGCAAATCCTAAAACTGCACCTTATGGAACAGCAGCTATTGAGGTTATGAAAAATGCAGGATTAGAAGAGTTTATTAAAGATAAACTTGTATATGCAGAATCAATATCACAAGTGGTAACTTATGCAACAACAGCAACTGATATTGGATTTATTGCTAAGTCATCTTTATATGATGATAAATTATCTAAATATAAAGAAAACATAAACTGGGTAAGTCTTGATACTAAACTATATAAATCAATTGAGCAAGGTATAGTTATAATTAATAATGCAAAAGATAATTCTGAAGTAAAAGCATTTTATGATTTCATATTAAGTGCAAAAGCAAAAGAGATATTTATAAACTATGGATATATTGTAAAATGAGTAAGTTACTTGCAACAATAAAAAAGATAAGCACCGTTGATAATCTAAATATTGTAGAATTTGATTTCCATGGAGAAATTTTAAAAATGATGAGTTTAGATTTAGGGAAAGAAGTACAAGTTGGTAAAAAAGTAATTCTATCTGTAAAATCTACAAATGTACTATTAGCAAAAAATCTAAGTGGAGATTTAAGCTTTTCAAATAAACTTGTTGCAAGAATTGAAAATATTGAGAATGGAATACTTTTAAGTAGTATCATTTTAAAAATAAATGACACCTATATTGAAAGTATCATCACAGCGGACTCATCAATAAGAATGAATCTGCAAGAAAATGATATTGTAACTGTTTTAATAAAAGCAAGTAATTTATCAATAGAGGAAATTTTAAATGATTGAACTATTAAAAAACATAGAATTTAGCCCTTTTCTAATTTCCTTTAAATTAGCTGCTATTACAACTATTATTCTATTTATTATTTCATTGCCTCTTGCTTGGTATTTATCCCAAACAAAATCAAAGATAAAACCCTTTTTAGAAGCAATTACTGCTTTACCTTTGGTTCTTCCTCCTTCTGTATTAGGATTTTATATACTTTGGGCTTTATCTTATAATTCACCCATTGGAGCATTTTTTCAAGAATATTTTGGGGTAAGCTTAGTATTTAATTTTTATGGCTTAGTAATTGCTAGTTGTTTTTATAGCTTACCTTTTATGGTTCAACCTATGCAAAGTGGCTTAGAAGGTATAAATAAAAATATGTTAGAAGCTAGTTATATAAGCGGTAAAGGCAAAATAGAAACTTTATTTAAAATAGCTCTTCCAAATATGAAACCAGCACTTCTAACAGCTATCATAGTAACTTTTGCTCACACAGTAGGGGAGTTTGGAGTTGTTTTAATGGTAGGAGGAAGTATTCCAGGAGAGACAAAAGTAGCTTCTGTTGCTATTTACGAATTTGTTGAAATTATGGATTATACAAATGCACATATTTATAGTATATTTATGATAATTCTCAGTTTTCTTACACTTCTTGGAGTGTATATTTTTAATGGCAAACAAAAAAGAAGCCCAGTAGGAATGTAAATGAAAAAAAATATTTTAGATAGATATGACAAAACAATAGAAAATGAAATCATAATAAAGATATTTACAAATAGATTTGAAAACTTGTATGATAATTTTGATATGAGTTCATCTTTTTTAAAAAAAGATTTGAGCCAACAATTGGTTGATTATGTTATTGAAAGTGTAAGTGAAATATCAAATGAAAAGTTTATAATTAAATTTTATTTTAAAGAAAAAATAGAACAAGAGAATATTATACATCTAAAAAAAAGTTTTGAAAGCTATTTTAATTATCTAGAAGAATTAGAAAAAAATAAGATGAGAGAGCAAGTAAAGAACTCTTTTATCTTTATGTTAATTGGAATTTTTTTTATAACATTATCAATCCTACTAGAAGTAAATCAACAATTAACATACAGAATAATATCAGAAGGTCTTATGATAGCAGGATGGGTTTCTATGTGGGAAGCTATGGCAACAATACTTATAAAATGGCTACCTTTGAGTAAAAAATTAAAACTTTTTAAAAGAATAGTTAATTCAAAAATAGAGTTTGAGAATGAAAAGTAGGATTAAATGATAAAAATAGATATAAATAAACAACTTCATGGCTCATCAGGAAAAATGGATTTAGATGTAAATCTAGAGATAAAACAAGGTGAGTTTTTAGCACTTGCAGGACTTAGTGGAAGTGGGAAAACTACACTTTTACGAATACTAGCAGGACTTGAAGAAGCAAATGGAACAATAAAAATTGATGATTCTGTATGGCTTGATGAGAAAGTATATTTAGCAGCACAAAAAAGAGAAATAGGATTTGTATTTCAAGACTATGCACTTTTTACAAATTTGTCAGTTTTAAATAATTTATTATATGTGAACAAAGACAAAGAACTAGCAAATCATCTATTAGAAATCACCGAGCTGAGTGAATTAAAAGATAGACTTCCACAAACACTAAGTGGTGGTCAAAAACAACGTGTTAGTTTATGTAGAGCATTAATGAACAAACCAAAACTTTTACTTATGGATGAGCCATTATCAGCCTTAGATCCTGCTATGAGAACAAAACTTCAAAGTGAAATATTAGCTTTACATAAGGAGTTTAATACTACAACTATTATGGTTAGTCATGACCCAAGTGAGATATATAGATTAGCATCAAGAGTTATTGTTCTTAATTATGGAAAAATCATAAATGATGGCTCACCAAAAGATATTCTTCTAAAAACAAGTGGTAGTCAAAAGTTTTCATTTGAAGGAGAATTATTAGATATTATGAAAGTAGATGTAATCCATATTGCAGTAATTGCGATAGGACAACAACTAGTTGAAATTGTAATAAGTAAAGAAGAATCTAAAAACTTACAAATTGGACAAAGTGTAAGTGTAAGTACAAAAGCCTTTAATCCAATAGTCAGAGGACTTTAAAATATTTAATCTATATAAATAATTTAGTATTAAATCTTATACTAACTTACGGAACACTTTTTGCATAGAGATTGATACACCTTTAAATTATAAAATATAAGAGCAGAGTTGATTTTGCTCTTGTATTACAAGGAAAAATCTATGGAAAAATTTGTTTTACCTATTATTTTAATACTTTATACAAGTGCAGTAGTTTTTTATGAATATAAAAAAGAGCTAAAATCATGATAGCAACACTTGATGCAACTTATAGTTTTGCAAAAAAATTCTCACACTATAAAGATTTTTATATAAAACACAATGATTTAGTTTTTTCAAAATTAGGACTTGGAACCTTCAATAAAGAACCATACAAAGAAGAAAACTATGTTTTTCATTATATTGAAGGTGTTAAAGAAGCTATAAAAAGTGGAATAAATCTAATAGATACTGCAAGTAATTACAGATATGGACAAAGTGAAAAAGAGATTGGAATTGCATTAAAAGAATTATTTGAAGAAAATGCTGTTAAAAGAGAAGAATTGATTATATGTTCAAAAGGAGGATTTATACAACTTGAATTTCCTTTTCCAAAAAATCCATATACTTGGATTGAAGAGAATATAATTAATAATTCATTAGCAAAATTAGAAGATATTGAATTAGATCAACACTGTATGACTCCTGATTATTTAGAATGGTCATGTAAACAATCACTTGAAAAACTGGGTGTTAAAGCTCTGGATATTTATTTTTTGCATAATCCTGAGATACAAATTAGTAAATTAGGATATAAAGTTTTTCTAAAAAAAATTGAATCTATTTTTAAAAGATTTGAAAAAATGGTTACTAATGGTTTAATTAAATCTTATGGTGTAGCTGTGTGGAATGGTTTTATTGATGAAAGTACAAAAGAACACATTAACTTAGAAGATTTAGTTCAAATAGCTATAAAAGTTGGTGGGGAAAATCATAATTTCAAGTATATTCAAACACCTTTTAATATGGCAAAAACTTCTATTTATACAATGCCCACACAAAAAGTAAAACGGGAAGATTGCACTTTACTTCAAGCAGCACATAGATTAAAAATAGGAGTTATCTCAAGCTCTTCATTACTTCAAATGAATCTATTTAAAAAATCTTTTAATGAAAAAGTTGGTTACCTACTTGATTCTAAAATGATTTTAGAAAATGATATTCAATTAGCACTTCAATTTGTTCGTTCAACTCCTGGGCTTATTTCTTCATTATTTGCATCAAAAGTTCCTGTACATATTAAAAAGAATTTAGAAATAACAAAAGTTCCAGCAACATCAAAAATAAAATACGACTTAATGTATAGAGTCTAAAATGATTTACGATGTAATTGTTGTAGGAGGTGGGATAGCTGGTTTAATGGCAGCTATTGAAGCAAAAGATGAAAATAACAAAGTTGCACTTATTTCAAAAGGAAATGTTTTTAAATCCAATTCTTCAATGGCCAGTGGTGGAATAAATGCAGTTTTAGACACAAAAAACATAGCTGAAATAGATAAACATATTCAAGATACTTTTAATTCAGCAAAAGGTCTTGGAAATAAAAAGGCTATTACATATATGTGTAAACAAGCATCTTCTATAATAGAAAAATTAGTTGAATATGGTGTAGATTTTGATAGGGATGAAAACAATAAAATACTTCAAAGACCTTTTGGAGGAGGAAGTTCAAATAGAACTTGTTATGTGGGAGATAAAACTGGAAGTGCTATTACTTTAAATCTAATTAAAAAAGCAAAAAGTAAAGGAATAACTTTTTTACCAAATAATTTTATTCTAAATTTAGCAAAATACCAAAATAGAGTAAGTGGAGTAGTTTCATTAAATAAAGAAAATTCACAGATTATGATTTATTCATCAAAAGCAGTTGTTTTAGCTGGTGGTGGATATGCAGGAATTTATAGAGGATACTCGACAAATGCTCCTGATTATACAGGAGATTTATTAGCAGTTGCACTTCGTGCAGGTCTTTGTTTAAAAGATATGGAATTTGTACAGTTTCATCCAACTGGTTTTGTAAAAACAAACTATCTAGTAACAGAGGCAGCAAGAGGTGAAGGTGGTTATCTTATAAATAGTGATGGTAACAGATTCATAAATGAACTTGAAACCAGAGATAAAGTTGCAAGGGCTATATTAAAAGAAGAACTTGAAGGCAAAAAAGTATTTATTGATTTAAGACACTTAGGTTTAGAAAAAATTCAACAAAAATTACCATCTTTATACAATGCAGCACTTATGCAAAGTGGTATTGACTTATCACAAGAATTACTAGAGATAAAACCAGTTGCACATTATACAATGGGTGGAGTTGATGTAAATATGACTGAATCTGATTTAAAAGGTTTATATATTTGTGGAGAAATGGCTTCAAATGGAGTTCATGGTGCGAATCGTTTAGGTGGTAACTCTTTACTTGAAGGTTGTGTTTTTGGTGAGTTAGCAGGAAAACAAGCAAAAGATTATTCAAAAGAGTTTGAATATGCACCAATAGATTACAATACAGTAATAAAAGATATAGAAATGATAGATTTTATTTTTTCAGGAGATAGTACTAAAAATTTCAATGCAATAAGAATAAGTTTAGGAAAATGCTTATTTGAAAAAGCTGGAATTGTAAAAGACGAAAAAAGTTTAACACTTGCATTTGATTATATAAAATACTTACGACAAATTTCATATACACTTCATTGCATCAATAAAGAAAAAAATAATAATGTAGAATTAACAGCTATTTTGGAACTTAGAAATGCTCTTGAAATAGCGGAAGCAATTATTTTAAGTGCCCAAAAAAGACATGAAAGTAGAGGTGCTCATTATAGAGAAGATTATCCCAAAACTTCTAAAAAGTATGATAAAAGTTTTGTAGTTAAAGAGTTGAAAAAAGGATTTTTTAAAATCTCATTTAAAGAGAATGAAATTTTAAAAAGAATCAAAAACATATTTATTAATAAGGAGTAAATTATGGCAAAAGTAATGTTAAGAGAAGTAGATGGAATTGTATCTTTCTATTTTGCGAAAAAAGATATGGAAGAAACAATTGAAGAAATTGAGTTTGATACTCAAGAAAAATGGGGTGGTAATGCAACCCTATCAAATGGTGAAATTTGGTGGATACAACCTGGAACTAAAAAACTTCCAAAAGAAGAAGTTTGTAAAAAAATTTCAGATTAAAAAATTGTATGTTTATTATATAAATGAATACTTATTTATAAGATAAATTATTGATATAATCAGGGAAAAATCTAAAATCAATAGGAGGAAAATATGATCTTTGATAAATCAGCTTGTATGGGCTGTCTAACAATAAAAGAGTTGATGACTTTATATGAAATATCCTCAGTTATATCTAATCATTATGACTTACAAACTTCATTGGAAAAATCAATGAAAATTTTGAAAAATACATTAAATTTAGACAATTGTGTTGTACATATTTTAGAAGATGATATCCTAAATGTTTTTGCTTCTATAGAACTGTCTAAATTTCAAAAAAACCTGGCATCCTATAAAATTGGTGAAGGTGTAACTGGAATGGTTGCAAATACAAAAGAACCCGTTGTTGTAGAAAATATTCATAATGATTCTTTGTTTTTAAATAAATCAGGAAAAAGAGATTTTAATGCACAATCTTATGTTGCAGTTCCTTTGATAATAGATAATGAAATAATTGGTGTTTTAGGTGCAGTAATTACAAAAAAAGCTGAAATTGAGATGGATGATACAGTAAGAATCTTAACAATTGTTAGTTCACTTTTTGCACAAACAATATACTCTTTTCAATTAAATAAAAAAGAAAAAGAGCGTTTACAAGAGTTGAAACTCTATTATAAAATGGAGTGGGATTCAAAGGTTCATAATTTTGGAGATATTATTGGTGATAGTCCTAAAATGGAGCAAGTTTTTAAAGTAATACAAAGAATAGCTCAATCAGATGTTACAGTATTAGTTCGAGGAGAAACAGGAACAGGAAAAGAACTTGTTGCTGCGGCTATTCATAAAAGAAGTAAAAGAAAAGATGAACCATTTATAAAACTAAATTGCGCAGCAATTACTGATACCTTACTTGAAAGTGAACTTTTTGGTCACGAAAAAGGTGCTTTTACGGACGCTAGAGAAACAAGAAAAGGAAGATTTGAGTTAGCCGATGGAGGTACTTTATTTTTAGATGAAATAGGTGATATTAGTGCTTCTGCACAAGTTAAACTTCTAAGGGTATTACAAGAAAGAGAATTTGAAAGAGTTGGTGGAAGTAAAACAATAAAAGTAAATGTAAGACTAGTTGCTGCAACAAATCGAAATCTAGAACAAATGGTTAAAGATGGAAAATTCAGAGAGGATTTATATTATAGATTAAATGTAATTCCTATAGATTTGCCACCTCTTAGAGAACGGGGTGATGATATAAAACAGCTAGTTAATTTCTTTTTGGAAAGGTCAATCAAGAATCATAAAAAGATGGTTAGTATTACAGATGAAGCAATGGAAGCATTGTGTGCTTATCCATGGCCTGGAAACGTAAGGGAGCTTGAAAATACAATTGAACGCATTGTGCTTATGGGAAATGAAGAAGGAATAAATAAATATGATATGTTACTTTTACTGCCAGCGCTTAATGACCAAAAATTAAAAAGTGATTATAAGCCCATTTCCAAAAACAATTTAACTTTAGAAGAGTTAGAAAAAGAAGCAATTATCGAAGCACTTGAAAATAATGATTTTAATCATACTAGTGCAGCATTAGAGTTAGGAATAACTCTTAGACAAATAGGGTATAAAATAAAAAAATATGAAATCTAAAGTAAGATACAAAAATGAACAATTAGAATTAACTGATGATTTTGTAGATATTGGTTATATGGCTGATGACTTTGATACACTTGATATAAATAAAAAAGCTATCACAATAAAAAAAGCTAGTCCAAATAGAAATATTCAATTATTTTTATCTTTTCCATCTTTTCAAGAATTTTCTGAAGAAATTATTGCCTTTGATGAATTTATAAACGGTGCAAAAATTGATATTTTCACCTATGTAATTTTTAATGAGGAAACCAATATTTCATATAAATTCAAAAAATTAATTCCAGTATTTGATACAAATGAAGAGTTTGGAAATATGTACGGAACGAAAATTGTAAGTGGTACCCTAGAAAATAGATTAACAAAAGCACTTTTTTTAATAGGTAAAGATGGTGCCATCTATCATATAGATATGCCTGAAAATTTAGAAAATCAATTAGATCTAGAAAAAATCCGATTGGCTCTAAACAGAGCATATCAGTCATATACAGGAGCTGGATGTCATGGATGATATAAAAGAAAAGATAAAAGCTGGTCAACTTATTCCTTTTTTAGGAATGGGAGTATTTGAAAATACTAAAACAAAGGATGGTTCTATTCTTCCTTATGATAGTGACTCAATGATTTTGGCTCTAAATAACGGGAGAGCCATGAGTGATAGACTCATGTATGAGTACAGCCGAGCTGCTATGAGCTTAGAACAAAGAAAAGGTAGAGAATTTATAATACAAATGACTAATCATATCTATTCTTCAAAAGAGTATGAATTACCTGAAGTTTATAAGTGGTTACAAACAATTAAACCTAAATATATTATTGATACAAATATGGATGATAGTTTACAGAAAATATATAGTGATGTAGAGCATTTTTTAATCACAGGAGTATCTAGAATAACAGCTGATTGGGATAGATTTTTAGTATATTTCTTTGATGTTAAAGAGCAAAAATATACAAGAATTGAAAAAGAAGAGTTAACTTTAGATTTACCAATACTTTTTAAACCTATGGGTTCAACTAAACCTGAAATGAATTTTATTATCTCTGATGCTGATTTTGTTGATTGGTTAACTGAAGCTATGGGTGGTTATGCAATGCCTAATTTACTAAAAGAGTATAAAAAAGATAAAGAGTATTTATTTTTAGGTGTTGATTTTTCAAGGGATACTTTTAGAATGGTAGCTAATGAATTAACTATTGATTTAAAAGGTGGAATTACTTTATTAAATAAAGAAGAACTAACTAAAAAAGAGGATAAATTTATTAAAACTCATAATTTAAATAATTTAAATATGAGTATTGATGAGTTTATAAAAAGCCATGAATGAAAAATTTAATTGCGATTTCTGTGGAAAAGAGATAACAGAAGTAAAAAAAATATTCTCAAGTGAAGTTTCACATATTTGTGATGAGTGTGTTACTATGTGCGCTAAAGTTCTTGAAAAAGAGTTAATAAAAGATAGTAAAAAAGAGTTCCAAAAAGGTCTTAGTGTTCCTATTAAAATAAAAGAGCACCTAGATGAATATGTTATTGGACAAACTGATGCTAAAAAAATTTTAGCAGTTGCTTTATATAATCATTATAAAAGAATTGATAAACCAGTTGTTAAAAATATAGAAATTGAAAAATCAAATATTATGTTAATAGGACCTACAGGAAGCGGTAAAACACTTCTTGCAAAATCTCTTGCTAGAATTATGGATGTACCTTTTGCAGTTGCTGATGCTACTGCGTTAACAGAAGCTGGATATGTGGGAGAAGATGTAGAATCTATACTTTCAAGACTTCTTGCATCTGCTGATTATGATTTGGAAAAAGCAAAAAGAGGTATCGTTTATATTGATGAAATAGATAAAATTGCAAATAAGAGTGAAAGTGCAACAAGTGGTAGAGATGTAAGTGGAGAGGGAGTTCAACAAGGTTTACTAAAAATTCTTGAAGGTGCTGATGTTTATGTTCCTGTAAAAGGAAGTAGAAAAAACTCATCTGCTGAAACTGTACTATTTGATACAACTCACGTTTTATTTATTTGTGGTGGTGCCTTTGTTGGTTTAAGGGAAGAAGATAGTCCTAAAAAAAATAAAAAAGCTCCTAAAATGGGATTTTTAAAAAAAGAAGATAGTGAAGACTTAAGAAAACCAATTGAAGCAAAAGAGCTTATATCATTTGGTTTAATTCCAGAATTTACAGGAAGAATTCCAGTTATTGCAGAACTAAATAAACTATCTGAAGAGGATTTAATTAGAGTTTTAAAAGAGCCTAAAAATGCCATTACAAAACAGTATGAAGTTTTATTTGAGTTAGATGGAGTTGAATTAGAATTTACAGATAATGCCCTTGAAAGAATTGCTCAAATAGCATATGAAAAAGATGTTGGAGCAAGGGGACTTAGAGGTATTATAGAAAATATAATGCTACCTCTTCAATATATTGTACCATCTGAAAATAATTTAGAGAAATGTATAATAACAAAAGAGTACATAGATAAAGAAAAAGATGTTGACTTAATTTATAATGAAAATAATAATGAAGAGCCAACAAAAGAGATTATTTATAAAAAAATTATGAATTAATTTTATAAAGGAACAAGACTTGCATATACTTTTTTATATTTTATAAAAAGGATGGAAAATGGCAGTTCAAATTACGAAAGAGTGTATAAGTTGTGAGGCATGTGCACCTGAATGTCCCGTTGCCGCAATCTTAGAAGATGGAAATGATAAAAATCCAAAAGATGGAATTTTTTATGTAAAACCTGAATCATGTGTTGAATGTGTTGATCATGCAGATGCTCCAAGATGTGCAGAAGCATGTCCAACAGTAGGTGCAATTGTATGGGATATGCCTTATACTATTGATTTTAACACTTATTATTCAACTAGAAACAGTGATGGAATTTATAAAATTAGAGAACATAAATCTAAGGGACTAATGCTTCCTGAAGTAAAATCTCAAAAATTTAAACCTGAAATTACAATGGCTGATAGAGAAGCTCATTCTAACGTTTCTGATTTTTAAATAGATTGTAAATACGCTTTTGGCGTATTTACGAGATTAACCAAACTAAAAAAACATATCTTGATAGTTTTGCTATAAAAACTAATAGTAAAAACTTTTTAAAATCAAATTTTAAAATACCAGCAACAAAGGTTATTGGATCACCAATTATTGGTAACCAAGAAAACAATAAAGAAATAGATCCATATTTATCAAAATAGTATTTGCTTTTTATTATATATTTATCTTTTAAAAGATTTTTTCTTACTAAATATTCTTCACCTTTTAGTCCTAAAAAATAGTTTATTACAGAACCTAAAGTATTTCCAATAGTAGCTACTAATACTAAAAAATAAATATTATATCCCTCTTTAATATTATAAATTAATAAAGCTTCACTTCCAAGGGGAAATAGTGTGGCTGATATTAAAGCACTAAAAAATAAAATTAAATAAATCATTTTAAATAAATTTCTTCTTTTTAAACCAAGACGAGGAAACTTCAGAAATAAATACACCAAATAAAATTACAAAACAAGCAATAAGCTCAAGTATTGATAATTTTTCATTTAAAACAAAATATGCTAATATCAATGTGAATACAGGAATTAAATATACAAAAACAGCAGCCTTTGAAGCTTTTATTTTTGTTAAAGCATAATTATATAATCCATACCCTGCTAAAGTTACTACAACACCTAAATAAATAACCCAAAGAAAAGAATTCATTGTGATATTTAAAGGAATAGTAAAATATTCATATAAAAAAAGTGGTGCGAAAAATATAGCTCCAATAAAAGCCTGAATTGCTGTTATAAAAAGTGCTGAATATTTATCACTTAAATATCTTGCAGTTATTGTATAACCAGCTCCACAAATCATAGCAAGAAATTCTAAGAAATTTCCTAAAAGAGGATTTGGAGAACTAAGTGTTGTAGCTCCTTGTAAACTTAACCAAATGGCACCACTCATAGCTATTAAAGAGCCTAAAATTAACTGTTTTGTAATAATCTCTTTTAAAAAATATCCAGCTGCCATAGCAGTGATAATAGGCATTAATGAAGTTATCATTCCAGCTTGTGATGCGGAAGTTAATTGTAAGGCTTTTGATTCAAAAATAAAGTATAAACAAGGTTCAAATAGTGCTAATAGTAAAATAAATTTTATATCTTTTTTTGAAAATTTATATTTCAAAAAAGATTTTATAAAATAAACAAAACACAATGAAGCTATAAACATACGTAAAAATATAACAGTAAATGGCCCTAAATCTTCCATTGCAGCTTTTAATGCAATAAATGAACTAGCCCATATAAACATGGCAAATATTAGGGATAATATACCAATAAAACTAAAATCTCTGATCAATTTTTTATTCTCAACTTTCTTCTAAAAACGTATTATACAGATTATTGTTCATAAGAAAATTAATTTATAATAAATTAAAGATTTTTAGTGTATAATCCCAATCTCAAAAGAAGAACATTGAGAATATCTAGATATTTTGAATGCTCTTCTTTAGACCCTTACAATTATTATTTGAGACAACGCCCCAGGATGGGAACATAGCAAGGCACCTTACTTAGTGGTGTGTTTGGGTATCTGGAGAAGAGTACTTAGGTACTCTTTTTTTTGTAATTTCTAGATTAAATCTATAAAGTCTGAATTCAAAATCAACAATTTTTTATCTGTTTTATTATAAATAAATCTCTTATCACCATTTTTTATAGCATTAAATATTATAAATCTTATATCTTGTTCTGTTTTATTATATCTTTTCATTAAAACAAAAAAATCTTTTACCATAATAAAATCATTACTTTTCTTTTCAGTTTCACTTTTTGGTTTTGTTTTTATTTCTTGTTGAATTTGAGGTCTATAAATAGAACGCATTTCATTAAATGCACTTTGTAAAAGTTTTATTTCTGAGTTAAAAACTTCTATTATTCTTTTTTGATTTTTTTCTAATCTAAAAATTTCAGAAATATATTGTTTTTTCATCCATTTCATAGATTTTTGAAGAAGTTCTATTTGTTCATTTTTAACATCAATAATTGCTTGTGAGTTATCATGGATAATTTGTTGATTTACTACAGTTTCAACTTTAGTTTTAACAGGAGTTTGTTCTTGTTTTTGATCAACATCTACATAAACAAAAGTTTTACCATCTTTTTTTATAGATTTTAATTGATCTTTTTTTATTCTATAATGTATACCTTGTAAAGATAGTCCCAATATTTGAGCAGCTTCTGAAGTTGTAACTAATCTTTCCAAGGTTTAAGTCCTTACATTTTTGCGCTATCTATTTCTATAACAGTATGCACATTTCCTCTTGGTTTAAAATCAGCAATAACTTTTAACCATTTTGGTTCTAACTTTGAATATAAAGTATCAAATATTTCATTAGCAGAATTTTCGTGAGATACTTCTCTAAACATAAATGTATTTATATAAATTTTTAAAGCTTTTAATTCTATTACTTTTTTATTTGGAGTGTATTGAATTTTAATAGTTGCAAAATCAGGGTATCCACTTCTTGGACATTTTGCCATAAATTCAGGTAATTCAATATCTATAATATAATTTTTTTCATGGGCATTTGGCCAAAAATTTTCTTCTTTATTTATATCAAATTCTTTTATTTCTCTTTCACCATATTTCATTTCCATATTTTTTATAACCTTTTATTAATAATAATTTTTATTGATTTTATCCAAAAATCCCTTATAAGTGTTACTGATTGAAAAAATCTATAAATTTAAGTATAATTTTCTAATAAAATTAAAATTAATTAAAATATAAAATATAAGAGAGAATTATGAAAAATAAAATATATGATATTGTAATTATTGGTGGAGGACCCGGAGGAATTGGTTCAGCTATTGAAGCATCAGCACATAAAATTGGTGAAATATTATTAATAGAAAAAACTGATAACCATTCTAATACTATTAGAAAATTTTATAAAGATAATAAAAGAGTAGATAAAGATTATAAAGGTCAAGTTACAACTTTGCAAGGTAATGTTGAATTTTATGATGGTACAAAAGAGACTACACTTGATTATTTTAATAATCTACTTGATACTGAAAAAATTGATGCAAGATTTAATACTGAAGTTGAAAAAATAGTAAGAAATAATGAAACTGATTTATTAGAAATTCATACTTCAATTGGATTAATACAAACAAAAAATGCAATTGTTGCTATTGGGAAAATGGGAAAACCAAATAAACCTGATTATAAAATACCCCCTTCAATTAAAGCTCAAGTGAATTTTAACCTCGATAAATGTTCATCAAATGAAAAAATATTAGTTGTAGGTGGTGGAAATAGTGCTGCTGAATATGCTTATGATTTAGCTGATCAAAATAATAATGTAACTTTAGTATATAGAAAAGCAGAGTTTTCAAGACTTAATGAAACAAATGAAAAATTACTAAAAAAATATAATGGTGAAGAAAAATTAAGACTTAGAATGAGTACTGATATTATATCTTTAGAAAATGAAGAAGATAAAGTAAAAGTAGAATTTAATGATGGTTATAGTGTTTTATATGACAGAATTATTTATGCAATAGGAGGAACAACACCTGTTGATTTCTTAAAATCATGTGGTATAACAGTTGATGAAGATGAAAAACCAATTTTTGATGAACATCACGAAACATCTGCAAAAGATATTTATGTAGCAGGAGATATTGCCTTTAAATCAGGTGGTTCAATTGCAATTGCTTTAAATCATGGTTATCATATTCTGAATAATATTCTAAGAAAAAGAGGAAAAATCTTTTCTCATACAGAAAAATTTTCTAAGTCAGAATAGTTTTAAACTAACAAAGAAAATTTCTTTGTTAGTTAAGATTTTTATTAAACGTCTAAGTGTTCAACGTCTTTTGCGTGTTCTTCAATATAATTTCTTCTAGGTTCAACTTCATCACCCATAAATAAAGTAAATGTATCAGATGCGACTTCAGCATCTTCAATTTTAACTCTTAATAGTCTTCTATTATCTGGAATCATTGTTGTTTCCCATAATTGCTCAGGATTCATCTCTCCTAGTCCTTTATATCTTTGGATATAAGCACCTTTTTTAGCAAGAGTTTCAATATCTTCTAATATTTCTAATAAATCTCTACCTTCAAATACTGATAAATCTCTTTCAACTAATCTATTATAAATATATGTTGCTTCACTAAAATATGGAGATGCAAATAACTCTTCATCAATTATAAGCTCTTCCAAACCTTCATTTGTTTGTACGAAAAGTTGAATTCTATCTTCAAGAACTGTTTTTGATAAAATATTGTAACCTTTTGCTTCTAAAAATTCTCTAACTTTTTCATATAAAGATGTAAAATCAAGATTTACAAGTTCTGAATTTTCAATTAAATGTTTTAATACTTCAAGTAAAGAATATCTTTTACCAAGTTGCCCTAACATACTTCTATATCTTGAAACAATTTTGAATAAATCTAATAAATCATTATATCCTAAACCTTCAAATGCAAATGATTCTAAACCATTTTCAATTAAAAATGCAGATAATGCTGTATCATCTTTTAAATAAATTTCATTTTTACCTTTTTTATATCTATAAAGAGGTGGTTGTGCAATATATAAGTAACCATTTTCTATAATTGGTCTTAAAAATCTAAAGAAAAATGTTAATAAAAGTGTTTGAATATGGCTTCCATCAACATCAGCATCTGTCATAATTATAACTTTATGATATCTAATTTTTTCATTATCAAAATCTTCACCAATTCCACAACCAAGTGCTGTAATAACATTTCTAATTTCATCAGATTTTAAAATTTTATCAAGTCTTGATTTTTCAACATTTAGAATTTTACCTTTTAATGGTAAAATTGCTTGGAAAACTCTATCTCTACCTTGTTTTGCAGAACCTCCCGCTGAGTCCCCTTCCACAAGGTATAACTCTCTAATAGCTGGATCTTTACTTTGACATTCAGCTAATTTTCCAGGAAGTGTTCCTACAGACATTGAGTCTTTTTTTCTAGTTAAATCTCTAGCTTTTTTTGCAGCTTCTCTACCTCGTGCTGCCATTAAAGATTTTTCCATAATAGCTTTTGCTTGTTGTGGATTTTCTTCAAAGTATTTATCTAAAGCATCACCTGTTAATTTTTGAGTAATTGCTTTTACATAAGATGAACCTAATTTACCTTTAGTTTGACCTTCAAATTGAGGTTCTGGAACTTTTACAGAAATAACTGCAATTAATCCTTCTCTTACATCATCACCTGTAATTTTTACATCTTTTTCACGTGCTGCTGCATTTTCATTTAAATATTTAACAATTGATCTTGTAAGTCCTGCTTTAAAACCAGCTTCATGAGTTCCACCATCTATTGTTCTAATATTATTTACAAAAGATAATGTTTTTTCAACATAAGTATCATTATACATAACAGCAATATCAGCTTCAACACCATCGATAGTATCATTAAATGCAACTGCATCACAAACAGCTGTATCTTTATTCATATCTTCAACAAATTGTTTTAATCCACCTTCGAAATGGTAAACTTCTTTTGTTTTTGTAATTTCATTATCTAATGTAATTGAAATAAATGAATTTAAATATGCAACTTCTTTAAATCTTTTAGCAAGAACAGCAAATTCATATTTAGTTACTTCAAAAATAGTATCATCTGCTAAAAATTCAATTGTAGTTCCTGTTTTTCTAGGACTATCTCCAATAATTTCTAATGGTCCTTGAGGAATACCACATTTAAATTCTTGATAATGAATTTTTCCTTCTCTGTAAACAGTCATTTTTAAGTGTTTAGATAAAGCATTTACTACAGAAACCCCAACTCCATGAAGTCCTCCAGAAACTTTATAAGTATCTTTATCAAATTTTCCACCTGCATGAAGTACTGTTAAAACAACAGTAGCAGCACTTATACCTTCACCTTCATGAATTGCAGTTGGAATTCCTCTTCCATCATCTTCTACTTTTATCCAATGATCTTTTGACATTGTAATTTTAATATTTTTACAATAACCTGCCATTGCTTCGTCAATAGAATTATCTACTACTTCATAAACTAAGTGATGTAGACCATTTGTATTTGTATCACCAATATACATACCTGGTCTTTTTCTTACAGCTTCAAGACCTTTTAATACTTTTATGTTACTAGCGCCGTATTCTTGTTGACTCATTATAGATTTCCTTCTTTAATTGGTTAAATTTTTATTTTTATTTTTCTAAAACTATTGGCATTACAATAGTAAAAAACTTATCATCTTCTAAATAAAATGGCAAGTTTGATTCATTAAATCCTATTTTAATTTTTTCATTATGTGACATAGATAAAAAATCTAATAGATATTTTGCATTTACAGCTAAATAGAACTCTTTTTCAATATTTAAATCAATATCAATTTGAGTTTTAGATTCTGTATCTTCATCTAATGATTCAAATATAATTGAAGTTGAATTAAAAGTAATTTTTATATTTGAAAATAAAGAAGTTACTAATTTGATTGATTCAACTAACATATTTTTTGGAAGTGGAAAATTGTATTTTAAAGTTCCAGGAATAATTCTTTCATAATCAGGAAATTTACCATTTATTAATTTTGTAAAGAATTTATTATTACTATTTGATATTACTAAATTTGTATCATCAAAAGATATTTTTGCATCATCTAAAAAAAGTTTTTGGATTTCAATTATAGCTTTTTTTGGAATAATAAATTGTGCTTCTTCATTTGTAATATTTTGTAAATAAGAAACTGCTAATCTTCTAGTATCTGTTGATACAAAATTAATTTTTTGATTTTTAATATCTACTAATGCACCATTTAATTCAAATTTAGGATTATTATTATCAATTGCAGGTGTAATTTTTCTAATAGAATTAATAAAATTAATAGTAGAAATTGACAATTCTTTTAAATTTTCAGATCTGTTTAATGTTGGATATTCATTAGCATCATAAGTTGGTAACTTAAATGTTGATTTATTTTGTTTAATTATTAAATTATTGTTAGTAACTTCAAATAAAATTTCTTCATTTTTCAATCTTTTAATAATACCTAATAAGTTTGAACCATTTACAGTAATTTTTCCATCTATCATATCAGTTATATTATCAATATGTGATTCTAAACCTATTTCATAATCTGTAGCTTTTATGATCAGTTTAGTATTATCTATTTCTAAATATATATGTGATGTAATTGAACTAGAATCTTTTTTTTCTAAAAAAGGTTGCATTGAAGCTATTACATTTTCAATAACATTTTTTGTAATTACAAACCTCATTTTATTCTCCTATATTTTTATTTAATTTAGTGGAAGTAGTAGTTTATGTGAAAAGATGAAAATACCTTTTAAAACACTATAAAGCCGAACTTTTATATAGTGATTAAAATTGTCTTTGTATTCACACCTTTTCACATAAGTCTTTAAAACTTATTTTGTTTTAAAGTTTTTACCACTCCTTATTTATGATTTTATTTTTTAAATTTTCTATAATTAATTTAAAGTTTTCATCTTTTTCAATTAACTCATTTGCTTTTTTAATATTATGAGAAATTGAACTGTGATCTTTCATTCCTAAGAATTTTGCAATATCTGGCATAGAGTTATGTGTTAATTCTCTTGTAAGATAAATCACAATTCTTCTAGCATTTGCTACTGTTGCTGTTCTTTTTTTAGATTTTATATCACTTGGTTTAATATTTAATTGATTTGCAACAATATTTATAACATCTGGAAGTTTTATATTCTCTTTTGTTTCTTTAATTTGCTCTTTTAATAGATTTTGAACCATAGGAAGAGTAATTTCTTGATTCAAAAGTGATGCACTCGCATTTATTCTTATTAAAACACCTTCTATTTCTCTAATTGAGTTATCAAGTGTAGTTGCAATGAAATTTACAATTTCCCTACTTAATGAAATTCCATTTAAATCAGATTTTTTTTCAATAATTGCAATTTTTGTTTCAAGTCCTGGAATTTGAACGTCTGCTGTTAATCCCCATTCAAATCTTGATTTTAATCTATCAACAAGTCCAGCAATTTGTGATGGGAGCCTATCACTTGTCATTACTATTTGTTTTTTTGCATTATGAAGTTCATTAAAAGTATGAAAAAATTCCTCTTGAGTTTGTTCTTTTCCAGATAAAAATTGAATATCATCGATTAACAAAACGTCACATTTTCTGTATTTATTTCTAAAATGTTCCATATTTTTATTTTTGATTGAAAAAGTAAAATCATTCATAAACTGCTCAATAGTTACATAAATAACAGTATTACCTTTTTCGATTGCATGATTTCCAACTGCTTGTAAAAGGTGGGTTTTCCCAAGTCCAGTTCCACCATAAATAAACAATGGATTATATTGAATTCCAGGTTTACTTGAAACTGCAAGTGATGCATTATAGGCCATTTGATTAGAAGGTCCTACAACAAATGAATCAAATGTATAAGATGGATTTAGTATGGTACTTTCTGCTGTTTGATTTTGTATTTGTTCTTTTAAAATCTCTTTTTTAGATTTTTTTTCACCGGCAAGTTTTATTTCAATAGAAGGTTTAGATCCATCGTAAATTTCAAAGCAATGTTGTATTAATCCTGTAAATTTACTTTTTATCCAAGAAGCAATATATTTATTATTTACTTCAAAAATTGCAATTTTTTCATCTGAAGATATTTTCTTATAAACTAATTGTTTTAAGTATCTTTCAAAATCTGTTTTTGTTGATTCTTTTTGAATAATTGTTTGGAAATCTTTGGTTGTCATCTATTTATAAACTCTTTAATACGTAATTAGTAGATATTATATCTAAAAATTTTATAAAATAGCTTCAAAGTGATATAAACAGAGTAAATTTATACAAGAAATAAAAGTTATACACATAGTGAATAAGTAGTGAATAGTTTTTTTCCTTTAAGAAAGTATTTATTAAAAAAATACCATTATATCGCATGTTGAGTAATGTGAATAAATAAAGAATGAAAAGAGTGAAAAGGTGAAAATATTAGGAATTGACCCCGGTACTAGAAACTGTGGATATGCTATTGTAGAAAAAAATGGAAATAGTATAAAATTAATAGAAGCTGGGTTAATAAAAATAAAAACAAAAATATTACAAGAGCAAATTGTAGAGATGACTGAGGGCTTTGATTTGATATTTGATAAGCATGAAATCAATCAAGTTTCAATTGAAGATATGTTTTATGCATTTAATCCAAAAACAGTTATAAAATTAGCGCAATTTAGAGGTGCTATTTCTCTTAAAATTTTACAAAAATTTGGAAATTTTGCTGAATATACACCTTTACAAATAAAACAAGCAGTTACAGGAAATGGAAAAGCTACAAAAGAACAAGTGGCTTTTATGGTAAAAAGATTATTAGGAATTAAAAAAGAAATTAAACCTCTTGATATAACAGATGCTATTGCAATAGCATTAACCCATGCACAAAGATTGTAAACTAATTTTAAAATAGATATAATTTCCATTTTAAAAAAATTAGGATATATAATGATAGAAGAAAGCGAAATCCTGTTCACAGGTAAAAGAATTGGAATATTAGCTTCATATAATGGTAGTGGATTTGAAACAATACAAAAAGCTATTGGTGAAAAAAAACTTGATGCAAAAATAGTAGTAGTAATTTCAAATAATACAAATGCAGGAGTTTTGCAAAAAGCAGAATCTTATGATATTCCAAATTTTATTATAAATGATAAAAGATATCCAGGTCAAAATATAGATGATAAATGCGCAAGATTACTAAAAGATTTTGATTGTGATTATGTATTTTTATCAGGTTTTATGAAAAAAATTGAATCAAGTCTTTTAAATACCTTTCCAAATAAAATTATAAATACTCATCCAGCACTTTTACCATCAGCTTATGGTGGTAAAGGTATGTATGGAAAATTTGTTCACGAGGCTATTATAAAAAATGGTGAGAAAAAATCAGGTGTTACAATTCATTATGTAAATGAAGTTTATGATGAAGGCGAAATAATTCTTACAAAAGAATTAGAATTAGATGCTAATGAAACTGTTGATTCTTTGGAAAATAAAATAAAAGAGCTTGAAAAAGATGCTATTGTTGAGGCTTTTGAAAAACTATTAGCTTAAAAGCTAATAGTTAAATTTTTATTTAAATGTAGCTGCTAATTCATCAGCAGTTTTAATAAATTTAATACTTGTAATTTTAGAATTTTCTAAAGTTATAATAGATATTTTATCTTCTTGTACTGGAAATAATGCTTTATTATCTTCGTCAATTAAAAGAATAGAAAAAGCATAATCTTTCATTTTTGGAATTGCAACCCATTTAGAAATTAAACTAGGCATTCCTGTAATATCAGCAACATATGCAATATTATTGTTTGTTAAATAATCTTTATCTTTAGAAGCTAAAAATTCTTTAATAGTGTTACTTTCTTCTTTAGTTGCAGAAAAAATTACAGTTTTTATTTTTGAATCAATTGTGAATTCTTTTTCAAATTGATCTTTTATTGTAAGTGTTGGAAGATTACTTCCTACTGTTAAAGAGTTTGCAAATGCACTTAATCCTAAAAATATTGTAAACAGAAATTTTTTTATCATTTTTTTCCTTTGGTTTTTAAATGCAAAATTCTAACTACAAATAGTAAACGAAAGGTTAAGGAGTATAATTTATTCTTTTGATAAAGTTGGTAAATGCCACTTTTTATAGTATGCAAGAAGTCTTAAAATAACTCCGCATATAAATACAATCATAATACTAAATAGGTTTCTTAATTCAAATATTTCTAAGACGAACATAGCAGAAGCAATAATTAAAGCAACTGTTGCATAAAACTCTGAAACTAAAATAGATGGAACTCTGTTTATTAATATATCTCTTATTGTGCCACCTCCAACTGCTGTTAGAAAAGCTAAAATTAAAACACCTAAGAAATTAAATTCATTTTGAATTGCCACAATTGAACCTGTAATTGAAAAAGAGACTAAACCTATAGCATCTGATATTATAAAAGTAGTTTTTCCTTCTAAATCATCGATTTTATGAAGTTTAAAAAGTAAGGCTATCAAGACAGTAGCAACAACTAAAATAACTGGAAGATTACTTGTAAAAACATAAGGTGTTTTATCAGCCAAGACATCTCTAATCATTCCTCCTCCGAGGGCTGTTAGAAATGATGATATAAAAACGCCTAAGATATCAAGTTTATAATGAACTGCAATTAAAAAACCACTTAGAGCAAAACAAATTACTCCAATAATATCAGCTATTTCTAATGCACTCATTTTTTTAAATCCTATAAATTAATATTATACAAGCCTTGTATATTTAAAAATTATACTAAAAACAGGGTTAAAAGATTGATAAGCCTGTTTTTGAAGTAAATAGTTCTAAAGCTTTTGTTCCAATTAGAGAATTTCCTTGAGCATTTAACTCAGGTGAATATACACATATTGCCATTTTTTGAGGAACAATAGCTACAATTCCTCCTCCCACACCACTTTTTCCTGGAAGTCCAACTTTATATGCAAAATCGCCACTTGCATCATAGTGACCACAAGTTAGCATTAAAGAACTTGTTCTTTTTGCTTTTGATATACTAATTATTCTTTCATTTGTAAGAGGATCAATTCCGTGATTTGCTATATATAACATTGATTGAGCAAGTTGAGATGTACTCATCATAATTGAACATTGTTTAAAATATGTATTTATAACTGTATCAATTTTATTATGAATATTATCATAGCTTTTTATCATATTTATTAAAGCAAAATTTTTAAATCCATGTTCTAGTTCTGATTTATAAATGTCTTTATCATATGTGATTGTGTCATCATTTGCAACTTTTTTTATAAAATCTAATATATATTTAAAAGTATATTTTTTATGAATTGAAACTAAAGTATCAGTGGTTACTATGGCACCTGCGTTTATAAATGGATTTCTTGGAATTCCATTTTCATACTCAAGTTGAACTAAAGAGTTAAAAGGATCACCTGATGGCTCATGTCCTACCCTTTGATAAAGGTCTCTTCCATATTGATGAAGAGCAAGAGTAAAAGTAAAAACTTTTGAAATACTTTGAATAGAAAATTTACTATTAACATCTCCCACACCATAAGATGTACCATCAAATAAACGAACAGACATAATAAACTGATTTGGATCTACTTTTGCAAGTGCGGGTATATAATTTGCAACTTTTCCTTGTGAAAAAAGAGGTTGTATTTCTTTTTCTATTTCTTCTAAAATTGCTTGATAGTTCAAGTAGTCCCCTAATCATTTTTATTTGGTATATAATTAAATTTTCAAAATATTGTACACTTTATGAGTGGCTTATAAGTGGATATTTTAAATACAAATTATTTATTTATTGTTTTTATTATTTTCTTACAAATATAAATAAATATTATACTAAAAAGTGATTAAAAATTTTTGCATTTATGAAACAATGTGGGTAGAATATTATTTAATATAAATAAAAATGGATTTTATAATGAAAAAGAATGATTTAATATATATTGGTATTGGCGCAAGTGCTGGTGGTTTAGAAGCTTTACAAAATCTTGTGAATCATATTCCTACAAATACAAATTTTGCCTATATTGTTGCCCAACATTTATCTCCCACATACAAAAGCCTTTTAGTTGAATTATTATCAAAAGATGCACCTATAAAAATAAAAGCAGCTGAAGATGGTGAAACTATTGAAGAGGATACGATGTATATTTGTCCTCCAAATAAAAATATAGTAGTTGATGAAGATAAAATATTATTACTTGAAACAAAAGAGATAAGTTATGGACCAAAACCATCTGTTAACTTACTTTTTTGAATCAATAGCAAATGCTAAAAAAAATAAATCAATTGGAATTATTCTTTCAGGAACAGGAAGTGATGGAAGCAGGGGAATAAGAGCTATTAAATCTGAAGATGGTTTTACAATTGCACAACAGCCAATTAATGCAAAATATGATGGAATGCCAAACTCTGCAATTAATACTGGAAATATTGACCTTATTTTGGAACCTGAAGTTATGATAACTGAAATTATTGAAATACTTAATTTTAGAGGAAAAAATGTAAATAAAAATCCTATTCAAAATCAATTTCAAGTTTATAACAATATTATAAAAAGAGTAAGTAGTGTAAAAAAAGTTGATTTTTCTTTATATAAAAATTCCACTATTCAAAGAAGAATAGAACGAAGAATGGCTGCATTAAAAATGGTAAATATGAGCAATTATTATAAATATCTTTTAGATAATTTAGAAGAAATAGACTTATTATTTCAAGATTTCTTAATAAATGTAACTTCTTTTTTTAGAGATGAAGAGGCTTTTGATTCATTAAAAGAGGTTTTAAGAAAAACAATTGAAGAGAAAAAAGATAAAAATATAAGAATTTGGATACCTGGATGTAGTACAGGAGAAGAGCCTTATTCTATTGCTATTATTCTCTCAGAAATTTTAGAAAATAAAATAAGTGATTATAAAATACAAATTTTTGCTACAGATTTAGATGATTCTGTTATTGCTTTATGTAGAAAAGCTAGGTATCCAGAAGCTGCTGTTATAAATATAGATAGAAATATAGTAAAAAAATATTTCACTATAAAAAATGATGAGTATGAAGTTATAAAACCAATTCGAGATATGTGTATATTTTCAAGACATAATGTTATATCAGACCCTGCATTTATGAGACTTGATTTAATTTCATGTAGAAATATGCTTATATATTTTACAACTGAATTACAAGATAAAATATTTCCTATGTTTCATTATGCTTTAAATGATACGGGCTTGTTATTTTTAGGAAAATCTGAATCTATAGGTAAATTCAACTATCAATTTAAACTAATTAATAAGAAATGGAAAATATATCAAGCCATATATCAAGGTACAAAAACTCCACCATTTCCTGTAAAACTACCAAGTGAAAAAGAAAAAATCGCAAATCAATATAAAGAAGCTGAAACACTAGTTCAGCCAACAATATCAGATATGATAACAGAGCATATTAGAAGACATATAATTCCTAAATGTATAATTGTAAATGATAGTTTTGAGATGATTTATATAAAAGGTAAAAATCAATTTTTGGTTCATCCTGAGGGTGAAATAACTCAGAATATATTTAAAAATGTTCATGAATCATTAACTTTAGAATTAAGAGCTTCTTTACATGCTTGTAAAAAAGATAAAAAAATTATAAAAAGTGCATATATTAAAGTGAATATAAATACAGAAGATATTTATGTAAGAATGATAGTATCTCCTTTAGATAACTCATTTACAAAAGATTTATATTTAATTTGTTTTCAAGAAGAGGATCCATCAATTTTTGAAAAACAAGGTATTTTAAGCTCTACAGAATTTACTAGTGAAGTTGATGCATTAAATTTAGAAATTGCAAAAACAAAAGAGCATCTTCAAACAGTTATTGAAGAGTTAGAAACTTCAAATGAAGAGCTTCAAAGTTCAAATGAAGAGCTTCAAAGTTCAAATGAAGAACTTGAAACTAAAAATGAAGAACTTCAAAGTACAAATGAAGAGCTTCAAACAGCCTATACAGAGATGAGATCTATGTATGAAGAAAGAGATGAAGAAAATAAATTAACAACAAAACTAAAAAATGATTTAGAAGATATAAACTTTAGAGTAAATGCTATTAATAATGTTATAAAAATAGGAACAATTGATTATCATGTAAGTAAAACAAGTGATTATTTTATAGATAATAATTTTGCTAGTATTTTGGGATATAAATTAGAAGAGTTAATGAACAAAGTTGATTTTATGCAATGGTATGAATCTCAGGTTCACCCAGATGATGTTCAAATTAGAAAAGAAAAAATTGAAGAATTACTTTTAGGAAAAATTGAATCATATAGTTTAGATATTAGATTTCTAAACAAAAATAAAGAATATATTTGGCTTCAATGTTATTATATAGGTATAAAAGATAATGCTTCTCATGTTTTAAGATTTATTGGAACAATAAAAGATATTACTAAAGAAAAAATGCAAGAAGAAGAAGCAAAAAATAAAAAAGAGATGATTGATGCACTTTTAGGAACAAATTTAACAGGTGTATATATTTATAATTTTGAAAAAAAGAGTAATACTTATATAAATGAACAATATACTAAAATAACAGGTTATACACTTGAAGATTTTAATAAAATGAATGGTGATAAATTTTTGAAATTATTTCATCCCGATGAAGTAAAAACTATACATAGTCATTTAGAAAAAGTTCAAAAATTAAAATCAAATAAAAAAACAATTGCTATTAAATATAAATTTAAAAATAAAGATGGAAAATATTTAACTCTTATCTCAAAAGATACTATATTAAAATTTGATGATAAAAATAAGCCCTTAGAAATGATAGGTTCATTTGTAGATATTAGTGAATTTGAAGATGCAGAAACTAATATTAAAAAAGAGTTGAATAAACTTATGAATTCATTAGACATAGAGGATGCTCAAAATGCCAAAAAGAAATGATGACTTAAGAGAAAAAGCATATGATTTAATTAAAAGAAAAGGTGAAGTATTTTCAAAAAAGTTTGAAAATAGTGATCTTGTAACTCTTCTTCATGAACTTGATGTTTATCAAGCAGAACTTGAAGCACAAAATGAGGAATTGAGAAAAAAAGAGAATGAATTAATTTTAGCTAATGAAAAGAACCAGAAACTATTTGATGAAGCTCCTTTTTCTTATTTATATCTAGATAATAGTTTGGCTGTAAGAGAAGCAAATTTTTTGGCACAAGATTTTTTTAAATTTTCTAAATCAAAACGAGAAATTATAAATTTTTCCTCTTATATTAAAGATGGAGGAATGAAATTCTTCTTAGATTGGATTGTTTCAGGTAACTATAGAAATAATTATTTAGAATTAGATTTAATGAATTTTCATAAGAGGTCAAATAGATTCAGACTTTATTTAAAAGATTATGCTGAAGAAAAAAAAGGATATTTATTAGCTCTTCAAGATGTACAAAAAGAAAAAGACTTATCAGAAGATTTAAATAGAAAAAATCTTTTATTAAATGAAATAAACCAAAATCAAGAAAATTTAATTTTAGTTTATGATAATAAATATAATCTTATATTTGTAAATGATAGATTTTTAGAATTTTATGCTACAAAAGATATAAGTGATTTTAAAATTAAATATTCATCAATTGATTGTACTTTTATTAAAAATGAAGGTTTTTTTAATGTTGATACAAAAACTAATCTTCATTGGACAGAGATGATGACTAATTCTGAACAAAAAGATAACTTAGTACTTTTAAATGAGAAAAAAACAGATAATGTAAAAGCTTTTATAGTTTCAATTTCTAAAAGTAAAACAGATAATATTATTTGTACTTTATCTGAGGTTACTAATATTTCTTTAGAGAAAAGAAAACTAGAAAAAAGAGTTTTTTATGATGAATTAACTCAAATTTATAATCGTGCTAAATTTAATGATTTTTTAAATACAGAATTTTCATTTTTTAAACGTCAATCATTAGATTTATCTATTGTAATGTTTGATATTGATTTCTTTAAAGATATAAATGATAATTATGGACATGATATTGGAGATGAAGTATTAAAGTATTTATCTGAAATAGTTAGTACTAGATTAAGAGAATCAGATATTTTTGCTAGGTGGGGAGGAGAAGAGTTTATTATATTGTTAAAAGCATGTACTAAGGAAGATGCTTGCACTTTTGCTCAAAACTTAAGATCAAATATTCAAGAAGCTGTTTTTGTAAATGATATAAAAATAACATGTAGTTTTGGAGTTACTGCAATGCTTTTAGATGATAGTATTAAAACATTTCTTAAAAGAGTAGATGAACTCCTTTATAAATCAAAAAATAATGGTAGGAATTGTGTTTCATGCTAATTGTAAATGATATAGAGTTAAGAAATAAGGCTTATGAAATAATCAAAAGAAAAGGTAATGATTTTTCTTCAAAATTCGAAAGTAGTGATTTAAAGACTCTTCTTCATGAGTTAGATGTTTATCAAGCAGAACTTGAAGCACAAAATGATGAATTAAGAGATAAGGAAAACAAGTTATTAAATTCTCAACTTGAGTATGAGAGTTTATTTATGGATTCTACTATAGCTTTTATTTTACTTGATGATAAATTAGAAATACAAAAAATAAATACTATAGCTAGAGCATATTTTGCATATAAATTTTTAAACGAAAAAAATAAAATGTTTATAAGTTTAATTGCAAGAAATGGAATAAAATCTTTTTTTAATTGGATTGATAAAAAAGAATATCTTAAAAAACATTTGGAAATAGATCTACTTTGTGATAGTGGAATAACTAGTTTTAGACTAGATGTAAAACCTTATTTACTAAAAGAAGGGTGGTTTGTATTATCTTTAGAAAATATAGAAAATGAGAAACAATATGCACTTCAGAAAATAGAAAACTATAAAGAGATACTTTATACTTTGATAGATATGATAGAAAAAAGAGATCCTTATACAGCTGGTCATTCAAAAAGAGTAGCTATTTATGCAAAAAAAATAGCTACTAGAATGCATTTGACAAAACAAAAATGTGATATGATTTATGAAGCTGGAATTTTGCATGATATTGGAAAAATTGTTATTCCTGATTCTATTTTATTAAAACCATCTACACTAAATGATGTGGAGTATGGGCTTATTAAAAAACACTCATCAATAGGATATGAAATTTTATCAAAAGTTAGTGATTTTAAAGAGATTGCAAAAATTATTCACTTTCACCATGAAAGAGTAGATGGACTTGGTTATCCAGATGGTTTAAAAGTAGAGGATATTCCTATAGAATCAAAAATTCTAGCTATTGCAGATGGTTTTGATACAATGACAACAAACAGAATATATACTAAAAGAAAAACTTCTGAAGAGGCTATAGAAGAGTTAAATGCCTGTAGAAACAGTATGTATGATAGTGATATATTAGATATTGCAATTGAAGTTTTATCAAAAGAAGATATTAATGAAAATATATCTCAAAATCCAATATCACAAATGGAAAGTGCTAGATTCTCATATTTTTATAATGACCAATTAACACATTTATATAATATTAATTATTTAGATTTTATTATTAATCAAAACATCATTAAAGAGTATGATTATTTTAATGTTTTAAGTCTTAAAAACTTTTCTGAATATAATAAAAAGTATGGATGGATTGAGGGTGATAGATATTTAAAAAATGTTGCAACGATTTTAAAAGATTTATTGCTTGAATCAAATAATCTTATTTTTAGAGTATTTGGGGATGATTTTGTAATATTAACAAAAAACAAAAATACAATAGATTTAAATAATTTTTCTATATTAGATGATGACATAGTTAAGATAAGATTAGAATCATATCTTGTTGTAGATTTGAATATTAATACATTAAAAGATATTAATAAATTAGGAATTTAAAAAAAGAGAATTATGTAATTCTCTTTTTTTTCTTACTTTTGTATTAGATATTGAATTGTAGGACCACTACTATCTATACTTAAAACTTTGTAGCCATGATTTTTTGCATCAATTGGAATATTATTTATACTTTGTGGACAATCACTAATTATCTCTAGAATTTCACCTTTTTCTAAACTTTCCATAGCTTCTAGTGTTTTTACAGCAGGATAAGGACAAGGCTCTCCTTGCATATCAAGTCTATAATTTGGAATTATATTTTCTTTTTCCATCTTAATTTCCTTTTGTTTGTAATTTTAATCGATAGTTTTTTTCAAGTTTTAGAATTAGTAAAAATAGTAAAAACAAGAAAATATAGTTCATAAATAAACCGCCGTATTGACCAAATGATTCAAGAAAATTTATTTTTGGCCAAGATGTAGCCATTGAAATTGAAAAACTATCCCACATAAATGCAAGTAATGTTGCACCAATTACATTTCCAATACCAACTATCCAAAAATGAACTTGACCTTCAACTGCTCTATACATCCAACCACATTCACAACCACCTGCAAGAACGATACCAAATCCAAATAATAATCCACCAATAATAGCGTTTGGTCCAGCCCACATTATTTTTGCTGGACTTCCAATCATAATATAAGAGAAAACTCCAATAGTAGAAACAGCCATTCCAATTACAATTGCAACTGCAAGTTCACTTCTTCCTGTTGTGAAAATATCTCTAAATGCTGAGGTAAAACAAATTTGTGCTTTTGCAATAAGTAAACCAAATGCTGCTCCAAAAAGCATAGCAATTCCAAGTTTCATACTATTTGCGAAGAATATTAAGTATAAAGTCCAAATAATCATAGCAAGAAATACAGCAGAACCAATAGTAAACAATGACTTAACTTGTTGTTTGTCTTTTTGTAAATCTTTACTACAAGATACTTTTTCTAGTTTAATCTTTGATTTAAAAAAAGAAAGAGCAGTTACTTTTACACCTAAATAAACACCAATAATCATAGCAAGAGTAAAAAACCATGCGTGTGCTGAAAACTGAGGAATTCCTGTAAATAAACTAGCAAGGTTACAACCCATACCAAGTCTTGCTCCAAATCCTGCAATAATTCCACCTATTAAAGCTTGTGCAATTCTAATATTACTAGCTGGCATTCTTAGTTTTACATTGTTTCCCCAAAAAGCAGCTGCAATACAACCAGCAAACATACCAATAATCATAACACCATCAATTCTTGTAAAGCTATTACCTTCCATTTTCATGATTTTATAATAACCCCAATTGCTAATATCAACACCAGCAAATTGTAATATATGACCACCCCATCGTGTGAACTCACCTGTAACCGCCCAATACGTTCCAGTTATACCAAAGTAATAAGCAGCTAAAACACCTAAAGCAATAACAGCAGGTGTTGGCTTCCAAAACCCAATTAAATAGGTCTCTTTAAATCGCTTGAAATAATCCATTCAAGGTTCTCCTAACAATATGTTTTAATTTTGAAATTTAGGATAAAACTTTTATGAGTCTAAAAGTATAAAAATCCTGATTGATGAGATGGAATGTATTTACATATCTCTATTTGTGCCACAAATCTGAAGAAATATTAATATAAAATAGCTTAACTATTATTGAAAAGGTAAAATAAAATTTACTAAAATGATTTTATTGAATATTTAATAGACAAATCTTAAAGATATTACTCTCATTTTCATAAGAATATTCCAATCTAAAATCGTGTTTATCAATAATCTTTTTTACAATACTTAAACCCAAACCAAATCCATCTCTTTGGGAAAGTTCTTGTGTAAATGGTTTTAGATAGTGTTCAAGCTGTTTTGATAACTCTTTTCCTTTGTTTGACACTGAAATTGTATTTAATTTTACATCTATTTGTATTGGGTATGAAGTGGCGTATTTTAAGGCATTGTCAATTAGGTTTTTTAAAACAATTGAAAGATAATATAAGTCAGCATTTATTTTAAAATCTTCATTTATATTTATTTCTATTTTTGATTCATCATCTAAATATAGTTTTCCCAAAGATTCTATGATTAAAGTTTCAGCACTAAATACAGTAATATTTAGTTTTGTAGAGTTTAGTTTTTCAAGCTCTATTAATTCGTTTGTTAAAACTTCTAAATCTTTGAAAATTTTTTTTAATAACTCTTTTTGTGAAAAATCATCTATTTTTTCAATGGCAAATTTACCCTTTGCAATTGGAGTTCGAAGTTCATGTCCTATATCTCTTAAAAGCTCTTCTCTTGTTTTGATTAGGTTTTCTAAATTTGAAGCCATTTTATTAAAAGAGTTTGATAAAACTCCTATTTCATCATTTGATTTAATATTTATTCGGCTTGATAAATCACCATTTGCAAAGCTTGTGATTTGTTTTGTGATTATTTTCAAAGGAGAAAGCAGTTTTAATATATACATAAAAATCAAAATCAAAACAAAGATATCTACAAAAACTAAAATATTTAATATGATTTTATCTGTAATATTCTCTTCATCGGCAGTTCTTAAAATATATTCTTCATCTAAATATTTGATTTTTATTATAAACTCATCATCAAAAGATTTTTTTAGAATTTTTATATATCCAAAGGTAAAACTATTATTATGCAAAATTTCTAGCTCTTTGTCTTTGTTTTCTGGGTTTATAGCTTTTAATTCATATTTATTAAATAAGTTTGTTAGTTGATTTTTGTTTTCTATATTTTCAAAAAGCTCATTTGCAATTTTTATATATTTTTCTTTTACTAGGTTATCAACTCTTTTTGAATTTATCTCATCAATCCAAAAGCCAATTATACTCATAAGAGTTAAACTAATAAGAAATAAAATTGATATTTTTTTTAAAATTGACATATCTCATCCTACAAATTTATAACCAATACCCCAAACAGATTTTATATATATTGGATTTTTTGAATCATCACCAATTTTATGCCTAATATTTGAAATGTGCATATCAATGTTTCTATTTTTTGTATTTTCATCTAATGATGTAGCATTTAATATCTGCTCTCTTGATGAGATTTTATTTAGATTATTTATTAAAAACATGAAAATCTCAAACTCAATTTTTGTAAACTCTATTGGAAAATCATCTAAAACTACAGTTCTATTATCTTTGTCTATTTCAAAATTACAAATTTTGATTTTATTTGAAATATTCTTTTTTAAAATATGCTCTATTCTTAACACTAATTCTCTTGGTTCATAGGGTTTTGCAAGATAATCATCAGCTCCTAGTTCAAATCCATGGATTTTATTTCCTATATCACCACGTGCAGAAGAGATAATAATAGGAATATTTTTGATTTGTTTTAGTTTTTTAAATAGATCAAAACCATCCATATCAGGAAGCATTAAATCAAGAATGATGATTTCATAATCATTAGAATTTTTGAAGCTCTCTAAGGCATCTTTTGGATGGGTAAATGCAGTACAATCAAAGTTATAATCTTTTAGATACTCTATTATAAACTCTTGCATTTGTAAGTCATCTTCAATTAATAGAATATTTCTATTCAACTTCCCACTCCTTGAAATATTTTGAGAATTTTTTTCTTTGTTTTTCATTTAAAATATTATGAATATTCCTCATTTTTTCTACTTCTAAAAGTGATGCTTTTGATTTGATTTCATTTAAAATAGTTAAATACTCTTTTTCATTTAAAGTATCATCTTTTAAAATATCTTTTAATCTATCTTCTTGCTTTTCTTTAAACTCATAGAACTCTTTATATTGCTCTTTAAACTCAATCAAAATCTCTTTTATTTTTGCGGTTTGTTCATTATTCAATTCTAAATAATCAAGGTTCTTATATGAGTGTTTATATTTATGGTGACCATCATCGTCATCTGCATTTACAAATAGAAATAAACTACCTAAAAGCAGAAAGATTTTTAATATTTTCATCTTCAATTAATCCTTTTTCAATATCACTATGACAAGCTTTACAATTTGCTTTATTTTTTATATTTTTGTGATTATATAACTCTTTTGGAATATCTTTATGGGTTTCTTTCCAAAATATTGTATCACTCATGGCTATTATATCTTTATCACCTATTGAATTCAAGAAATTCCAACTTGATTCCATGCTTGAATTTTCAGCACTGTTTTTTACTAAATAGGCCAATATGTTTTTATTTGACTCTTCATCAATTGAAGCATCATCCCCAAAGTGATTTTTTAAATCACTCATCATTATTTCCCATGATTTTTTAGGCAAAAGATTGGGTGGGATAAAGAGTATGACACGATGCACACTCGTTTACAAAAACTTCGTTTTGTGTTTGATAATCTACTGTTTTATAAATAGATGAGACTAAAATATTGTTTGGTTGATAGATATTAAAAGCTAAGAATCCTATAAATATTATAAACATAAAAAAAGCAAATATTTTTTGAAAAATATTTAGTTTTATACTTTCATTTTCATTTGTTACTTTATAACCTGTAATTATAGAGTTTAGCGTTTCGTGTTTTTTATGAAGTAATCTATCACTTAAAACACCACTTACATGAGCCACAATTAAAACTATAAATAGTGTTGAAAAGATTTCATGAATTCCTTTGAATATCTCCATCTTTTTAAAAAAAGGAGAATTCCACGAAGATAAAATACCTTTTCCCTCTTGAATACCAAAGGCTAAAATACCTGTAATTACAGCTAAAAATGCCACTATTAACATGGCAATCATCACATAAGAAGCCAAAGGATTATGACCTATATATTTTTGATGATCTTCAAATACATTGTTCAAAAACTCTTTTACTTTTTGTTTTCCTATTGGAAAATCTTTAAATAAAGAGTATTTAGGTCCAATTATTCCCCAAAATGCTCTAAATACAAGAAGTATTAAAACCCCATATCCAATAATTGCATGGTAGTTTAACCATCTATCCTCATCTGCACTTAAAAATGCCAATAGAACAAACAGTACAAAAAGAGCGTGAAAAACTCTAGTTGGTAATGACCAAATATATGATTTTTGCATGATTTATCCTTTTAATCTTCCCATCGACCAAAGTTTGGAATTTTTATATCTCTTTCTGCGTAAATACCTTTATCTGCTGTTGTATGACAAGCAACACAGTTGAATAAACCTTTTACTTCAGGCTGAGTTATTAAATCTTTTCTTATTTCTCTATGTTTTTTAACCATATATGGTGTTGTAGAAATAGAATCAGGAATTTGACCATTTCCAATACTTGAAACTATTTTATTAGATCTTTTGTAATTAAGATTTTTTTCAGCACTATTGTCATTTAGATATTTTGATAATGTTTGAAAGTCTTCTGAAGATAATGATGCATCAACCCCAAAGTGTTTATCTAAATTTGCCATGATTTTATTCCATGAATTACTAGGAAGAAGTCCAGGTTGATATGGGAAATGACAAGAACCACACTCTTTTATATAAAGTTGATTATTTACAGGAGCTACATCTGTTTTACCTGATGAGTAAGAATCTGCAAATAAAGAGTTTAAAATTATTGTTAAAAAAATTAGATATCTCATAAATTATCCTTTATTGATTTACGATGTATGTTGTTACATCACCTTTTTCTAAAGCTGTTCCTTCACGATTATAAACATCATTGAAGTTTCTTTTCATCCATTTCTCAATTTCTTTTATATCTGTAAATCTTTTTGAATTTGCTTTTGGTGAAAGTGGCTCTATGGTTTTACCTGTGAAAGTGTTTTCACCACTATTACTTAGATTTGAAGTATGACAAGTAGTACAAGAAATCTCTTTACCTTTTTTGCCAATATGTTTAGATGTAAAAATCTCTTCACCACGTTTTGCATCAAAGCCTTGAAAGTTTGGATTTTCTTTTATAACTTCTTGTTTTAAAGAACCAAGATAATCATCAATCACTGCAGCAAATGATAAGTTTAAAAGTAGGGCTGGAATTAGTAGAATTTTCATTTTTTATACCTCTGTTTTTATATAACAAAAGTATAAATAAATAGTTTAAATTTTAAGGGTGAGTTTTCTTGACAATTTCTTTACAAAATATGAAATAAAAAAGAAGAGATTGAACTCTTCTTTTTTATGAACCAACAATTCCACCATCATTTTTTGTAATAACAATAGTAGCTGATCTTGGTCTTGAAGTTCCATTATCAGGCCAATGACTCTCGAAATTAGCTGAATTATTTAAATCACTTGTATTTTCACCTGGATGTTGAATATTTACAAATATAGCTTTTCCATCTGGTGTTTCAGTAATTCCTGTAATCTCACAACCTTTTGGTCCCACTAAAAATCTTTTTAGTTTTGTTGTTGAAGCTTCAGCTCCCACATAAGTTGTGATTGTTTCATCTGCATTTGCATTACTTGGTACAGATTTATTTATGATTTGAGTAGATTTACCATCGTTATATGCTCCTGGAAGCGCTGCTAACATCATACAATTTGTCTTATCAGTGTAATATCCATCATCAGTTTGAAGCCACATTAAACCTTTTGATGCTTGACTAAAATATAAACCATCTGGACTTGAAAAATCATTATCATCTGTTAATTTTGAGATATTAACATTTTCATCTGCATCAGCTTGAGCACCAAATAGATAAATATCCCAGTTAAATGCAGTTGCACTTGAATCATTTCCTACTTCTTGCATTCTAATCACATGTCCATTTACATTTCCCTTAGAAGTTTTACCATCTTTATCATCAGTATAATATCTAGGATTTGCTGAATCAAGTTCAGAACTAGCACCACTTGCTTTTCCTCTATCTGTGTTATTTGTTAAAGTAATATAAACATCACCTGTATTTGGATGAACTCCTGTCCATTCAGGTCTATCCATAGGAGTTGCTTTAACTGCATCAGCAGCATGTCTTGTATTTACTAAAATATCCCCTAAGTCAGCAAAACTATAAGATGAATAAGAAGTAATATCTGCATTATTCATTGATAGTTCTAACCATTGTCCTGAACCATCATCATTAAATTTTGCAACATAAAGTTTTCCATCATCTAAATATTTATCTCCCGCATTTAATCCACCATTTAAATCAGTTTCATCCCAATTTAAAGTTGATACATATTTATAGATATATTCACCCCTTGAATCATCACCCATATAATAAACTAAAGGCTTACCACTTGTTATGATTCCAGGCATTGCACCTTCATGTCCCATTCTTCCAAGAGCTGTTCTTTTTCTAGGAGTTGAAGTTGGATTAAATGGATCGATTTCTACAACCCAACCAAAGGTATTAGCAACATTTCTATAATCATCTGTGCTAGTATCACCATTTGGAGTAATATTCCATCTATCATAAATATCATCACTAGTTGTAGAGTTAGCCCAACCATAAGAACCATCACTTGCGCTTGAACCCATATATCTATTTTGTGTAGCTTGTGCTTTTGTATCGCTTAATGTACTACTTGCAGGTCTTTTAAAATACCCAGCCCAATTCTCTTCACATGTAAGATATGTTCCCCAAGGAGTCAAACCACTTGCACAGTTATTTAATGTTCCTCTAGTTTTTGTTCCTGTTGTTGAATATTTTGTTTTAACTAAATCATGATTTTTTACAGGTCCATAAATATTCATTTGTGTTTGGGCTGTAATTCTTTTGTTGAAAATTGAATTTTTGTTTATTGAAAATTCTGAACTTCCTTTTTGGATTTCGATAATAGAAACACCATGTGCTGAAACTTCTTTATCAATTTCAGATGAAACTCTTGAAGTTTTGTCATAGGCTGCATTTTGAGCTAATGTATGCATAAAAATTTGTGTCATATTTTCATGATTCATACATAATAAGCCCCTACTAGAGTTTGTTAAATCTTTTGCAGTTCCAGCTGTATTCATACCAAAATAGAACATACCATCATGGTGATCTCCTGCTCTATAATTAAAATCACTATCACTTCCATCATTTGCATACTCAGAAGTAAAAGAATTAATAGGATCACCTAATTTATACAAAATTTGTACTGAATATCCATTTGGAACTGTTACCATATCATCTATATTTTTTGCAACAGCATCAAAATCTAATAATGCAGCAGCTGTCACAGGAGATAATGCATTGCTATTATTGCTGTTGCTTCCACAACCACTTAAGTTCAATCCTAGGAAACTTCCTGCAACCATGGCTAAACTTCCTTTAATTACAGTTCTTCTTGAAACTCTTGTTTCTATGAGTTCTTCTAATGATAAATTATGTGAAGTATTTTTAGAGATTGAGTCTTGACCATTTGGCGACATTGGATGATTTTTTGTAAGTAAATCTTTCATAATTTTTTCCTTTTTTTGTTTGCGCTATCTTAAAAGGAAAAGATTACAAGATAATTACAAAAGATATTTATTTACAATTGGGTAACAAAATTTATTAGTTATAGATATCTATTAAAACAATAGCCCAAGTAATTACAAATATAAAAATACTTAAAAATACTATTGCACTACCCATATCTTTTGCACGTCCTGCCATATGATGGTGTTCTAGTGTTACTAAATCCACAACTCTTTCAATTGCACTATTTGTAGCCTCTGCTAATAGCATTCCCATCAAAGTTATAAACATCAAAGCTTTATTTGTAAGGCTTGCATCAATAAAGACAATTATTGGGAGTAAAATAATAGTAATAATTAACTCTATTTTAAAAGATGATTCAGTTTTTATCAAATCTTTTAAACCTTTTAATGCATAAGAGGTGTTTTTAAAAAAATTATATTTTGGTTGATTTCTCAAGTTCCTTGCCTTTGTTTAATTTGTGTGAATTTTACTATCATTAATATAATAAGCCAAGCCATAATCATGGTAATAATTGTATGACTTAAAAAATGATCTCCTAAAAGCATTTTATAAGTACCCATACTCCAGCCTACAATTAAAGCACCTATTAATGCTTTTTTCTGATTTATGGGAGTTTTAAATAAAAAAAATAGTGCCATTAATGCAAAACCACCACTTGCATGACCTGCTGGCCAACATTTTGCTTTTGAAGGTTGAACAAAATCTTTTGGATATGAATCAAAAACTTTTATATCTGGATAAACTCCATTGAAATTAACAATATTACAAGGACAAGGAGTATTTGAAATAGCTTTTAGTGAACCAATCATTAAAGGAATAAAAATAGCTGACAATAAAACTATAATTAAACCTTTTTTATACTCTTGAATTAGTTTCTTTTTTCTTAAAAAAACTAAAGAAAATAAAATTGCAACAGCAATTAAAATAAGAAAAACCTTCATTCCATCATAAAGAAAGAATTTTAAGATAGGTTCATCTTTATCTATTAGCCATACTTTTGATTCAAAATTGTAAAAAAAGTTTTGTACAAATATATCTAAATTGCTAAATTGAAAAAAGGCAATCACAGTTACTAATAAAATAGTTGTGATTGTTATTTGTTTATTCAGGTTTTCTTGCATCAAATAATATATCCATTTCTTTTTTATAAACTTTTGTTTCTACTTCAAATAATCCTAGAAGAGTGTGAAATAAATTATCTTGTGAAAACTCTTTATCTTTATATGTTGATAGCTTTGCAAGATCAATATCCTCTTTCATTTCTCCTCCAACCCATAAAAGTGCACCAATATGTTTTTGTTCATCAGGCGCCATAAAATATGGAAGTCCATGTAAATAAATTCCATTTTCACCTAAGCTTTCTCCATGATCACTCATATAAAGCATTGCTGTTTCATAATCATTTGAATAGGGTTTTAGAAAATTAATAACTTTTGATAAAAAATAATCTGTATATAAAATGGCATTATCATAAGCATTACTAACTTCTTCTTGCGTGCATTGTTCTAGTTGATTTGTTTTACATATAGGTGTAAATTTTTCAAACTCTTTTGGATATCTTTTATAATAAGCAGGTCCATGATTTCCCATTTGATGAAGAACTATTAAAATATCTTCACCCTTATGCTTTTTGATATATTCATCAAGTCCTACTAACATTCCCTCATCTCTACACTCACCATCCTCTTCACATATTGTGTTTGATTTAGATGTTCTAAAATCTTCAAAATCAACTCTTAATGCATTACCTTTTGAATCTGAATTATTGTCTCTCCATAAAACATTTACATACTTTGTATGTGTTAATACATCAAGAACATTTTCAGTTGATATTCCTTTTTTATAGTCATAATCAGCTTTATCAAATATAGAAAACATACAAGGAACAGATTCAGCAGTTGATGTACCACATGAATACATATTTGGAAAGTTAATAATTTCTTCTTTTTTTAGAAGTGGATTTGTCTCTTTTTCATAACCATTTAAAGAGAATCTATTTGCTCGTGCTGCTTCACCTACTACCATAATAATTAATTCAGTTTTTTCAACTTCATTATCACTAGCCTCTTTTTGGATTTTTGCATCTTCTCCTACAGTTTTTACAATTATAGGGCCACTATTACTAGCAATCATGTATTTCCCAATACTATAAATCCAATAAATAGGGTTTACATGATACCTAAGAGGTTTATGTTCTCTGAAAAAAGAGGTATAAAATTTACTAAATGAAAATATAATTATTAAAATAACTATTAGAGATAAAAAAATTGTTTTTAATTTAGAAAAAAGTTCTTTTTTTAAAGGTTTATAATCTATTTTCATCTTATATACAATATAAGATGGTAATAATCCAAGTAAACATACATAAATAACTAATTTTAAAGAAAATAAATCAGATGATTCACTAAGATTTGTTTGCATAGAATTTCTAATCATACCATCATCTATAACTACGTGGTAAGTGTCCATAAAATATGCAGTAAAAGAAGATATGATTAAAGTAATAATTAAAATAGGTTTAGTTGTATATCTTGAGCTAAATAGTGTAAATAAAAGAATAAGAGCTGAAATTAATAATATTGCAACTGAACAGATGTAAACAATATTTAATCCTTCAAATGAATAAGTATTTAATATATTTTTTAAAAATGAAAAATTAAAAAATAGTGTAAAGAATATTGCACTTATAAAAATAAGTTTAAGTTGAGAAAATTTTTTCAAAAAAATCCTTTTTTTAATAATATCCGAATAATAACTATATTTAATTAATAAGGGATTAATATTAAATTAATTTTTGTTCATATTTCTTTAAGAGAAATTACAAGGTTTTTCTTGTACATATCTATATATAAGTTAGGTTTTAGTATAATCGCGAAAATTTAAATCAAAGAGATTCAATGAGAGACATTAGAAATATAGCCGTAATCGCACACGTTGACCACGGTAAAACAACACTAGTAGATGAGTTATTAAAACAATCAGGTACTTTTTCTTCGCACCAAAATGTAGATGAAAGAGTAATGGATAGCAATGCTATCGAAAAAGAAAGAGGAATTACTATCCTTTCTAAAAATACAGCTATTGATTACGAAGGTGTAAGAATTAACATTATCGACACTCCAGGACACGCTGACTTTGGTGGAGAAGTTGAAAGGGTTTTAAAAATGGTTGATTCTGTTTTATTACTTGTTGATGCTCAAGAAGGTGTTATGCCTCAAACAAAATTCGTTGTTAAAAAAGCTTTATCTTTAGGACATAGACCAATTGTTGTTATTAACAAAATTGATAAACCAGGTGGAGATCCAGATAGAGTTATTGATGAAGTATTTGACTTATTTGCTAATATGGATGCTACAGAAGAGCAATTAGAATTCCCAGTTGTTTATGCAGCAGCACGTGATGGTTATGCAAAATTATCATTAGATGATGAAAATAAAGATTTAACTCCATTATTCCAAACTATTCTAAAAGAAGTTCCAAAACCAAAAGGTAGTGATGAAAATGGTTTACAATTACAAGTATTTACACTTGATTATGATAACTTCATTGGAAAAATTGGAATCGCTAGAATCTTCAATGGTACAATTTCAATGGGTGAAACTGTACTTTTAGTTAAAGCTGATGGTGAAAAAGTAAAAGGAAGAGTTACTAAACTTATCGGATTTAAAGGTATGGATAGATTTGATATTAAAACAGCAGGAACTGGTGATATCGTTGCCGTTGCTGGTTTTGAAACAATTGATGTTGGAGATTCATTATGTGATCCTGCTAATCCAATGCCACTAGATCCAATGCACATTGAAGAGCCTACATTATCTGTTACATTCTCAGTTAATGATTCTCCTTTAGCAGGAACGGAAGGTAAGTTTGTTACTTCAAATAAAATCAATGAAAGATTATCTGCTGAAATGAATACTAACATTGCTATGAATTATGAGCAAATTGGTGAAGGTAAATTTAAAGTTAACGGAAGAGGGGAATTACAAATTTGTATTCTTGCTGAAAATATGAGAAGAGAAGGTTTTGAATTCTGTATTGGAAGACCTGAAGTTATTACAAAAATTGAAGATGGTGTTAAAATGGAGCCATTTGAGCATTTAGTAATTGACTTACCAGATGAGCATACAGGTGGAATTATTGAAAAACTTGGAAAAAGAAAAGCAAATATGACAAATATGGTACCAATGGGTGCTGGTTATACAAGATTAGAGTTTGAAATTCCTGCTCGAGGTTTAATTGGTATTAGAACTGAGTTCTTAACTGAAACTAAAGGTGAGGGTGTTATGAATCACTCATTCTTAGAATTTAGACCATACTCAGGAACTGTTGAATCTAGAAAATATGGAGCATTGGTTTCTATGGAAGCAGGAGAAGCAGTTGGGTATTCAATTTTCAACTTACAAGATAGAGGTATTATGTTTGTTAAACCTCAAGATAAAGTATATATTGGAATGGTAATTGGTCAACACGCAAAAGATAACGATTTAGATGTTAACCCAACTAAAGGTAAACAACAATCAAATGTTAGATCTTCAGGTGCTGATGAAGCTATTAAATTAGTTCCACCAAGAACTATGTCTTTAGAAAATGCTTTAGAGTGGATTGAAGAAGATGAGGCTGTTGAAGTTACTCCGATTTCTGTAAGAGTTAGAAAAAGAGAATTAGACCCAACAGTTAGAAAAAGAACTGCAAAAAAAGAAAAATATAACTAATATATAATTTTATTATAATTAATATAACTTACCATAAAAAGGGAAGATAGTAAAAACTATCTTCCCTTTTTTTATGCAAAACGATAAAAAAGTGTTTTTTCTCTCAAAATATATACATTTAGCAAAAAATGTATACTTTTTATATAGATAATTAAGAAATGAGACAAATTATTTATATATTATTTAGAATAATAAGACTAGAATTTATTAGTTCAGGAGGTGTAAATTGGTAAACGTAAATGAGAGTAATGTAAACGATATATTTTGGGAAATATTTTCAAAGCAAGATAGACAAAAAATAGATGAATTCCAAAAATATATGGATAAGTTTGCGGTCAATTTCAATCTTTATAAAGATGGAAATTTTATAGAAAGGTCTCTTCCTTTTGATGTGATTCCAAGAATCATCGAAAGTAAAGAATTTGATATTTTAGATAGAGGTTTAACACAAAGAATTAAAGCCCTTAACCTTTTTTTAGAAGATTTATATACTACAAAAAAGATTGTAAAAGATAATGTTATTCCCGAAGAATTTATTTATCAAGCAAAAGGTTATTTAAAAGAACTTCATAGCTTTTCACCCTCTAAAAAAATTAGAACACATATTAATGGGATTGATTTAGTTAAAGATACAGTAACAAATGATTGGGTTATATTAGAAGATAATTTAAGAGTTCCAAGTGGTGCTAGTTATCCGCTATCAATTAGAGATACTTACAGAAAACTTTATCCTGAATTCTTTGAACAACTTAAAATCAAGCCAATTAAAGAATATCCATCGATATTGAGAGAATCTATGGATTATGTAAATTGCGGTGGAATAAATGTAGTATTAACACCAGGAAGATACAACTCAGCATATTATGAACATGCATATTTAGCTAAAAAAATGGGTGCTCACCTTGTTAGAAACAATGAATTAGTTGTTAAAAATAAAGTAGTTTATTTTAAGAACTATGATGGTAGAGATATTAGAGTTGGTTCTATTTACAGAAGATTAGATGATGAGTTTTTAGATCCAAAATTCTTTAATGAAGAGAGTTTAATTGGAGTTCCAGGAATAATGGAAGCTTATTTAGCCGGAAATGTTGCACTTATGAATGCTCCTGGAAATGGGGTTGCTGATGACAAAGGTATTTACTACTTTGTTCCTAAAATGATTAAATATTATTTAGGAGAAGAGCCAATACTAAGAAATGCACCAACGTATTTACCATATTTTGAAGAAGATAAAAAATATGTATTTGATAATATTGAAAAATTAGTTATCAAAGATGTTGCAGAAGCAGGTGGTTATGGTGTAATGTTTGGACATGCTATGACGAAAATTCAATTAGAAGATTTAAAAACAATTATTGAAGCAAATCCAAGAAGATTTATTGCTCAAGAATTAATAGAGTTTTATGATGAGAAATGTTTCTTAAATAATGAAATTGTACCAAGAAAAGCAGATTTTAGAGCCTATGTAGTAATGGCAGAAGAACCAACGGTTTGGAAGTGTGGATTGACAAGATACGCTATGGAGGCAGGAAATTATTTAGTTAATTCTTCTCAAGGTGGAGGATTTAAAGATACTTGGGTTATGGAGGAATAAAATGGAGCAAATATTAACTGCTAACGTTGGAAAAAGTTTATATTGGTTTGGAAGATATTTAGAAAGAGTTGAATCAACTTTATTAGAAGTAGTAACAGCTTTTGATGATATAATAGATATAGATGCAGATGCTGGTAAAAAGCTTTTTGGTAAATTTGAATTAGAAATTGAGTATGAATCATCTAAAGATTTCTTAAATGTTGCTCTTTTTGGAGATCATTCATCTAATATAAATACTTTAATGGAATATGCAAGAGAAAATGCAATTATTTGCAGAGCAGATATGAATACTGCAGCATTTGGTACTGTAATTGAATTATCAGATTTTGTAAAACAAGGAAGTACTCATTTCCAAGTTGATTGTAGATTTATTGATACAATATTATCTTTAATTAGTGAAATATGGGGTGAGCTTGCAAGAAAAGAAAAAAGAAACACAAGTGATTATTTTATTAGATTAGGAAAATTAGTTGAAAAAGATGATTTTCACCTAAGATTAGAAAAAAATAAAGAGTTCTCATTAGTTGTTATGGATGAAATAGATAAAATGGTGAAAGTCTTAGCTCCAAATGCAGTATTTAAACCACATGATGAGAATGATTCTTATGAGGTGATATTAGATTCTATTAATAGTAAGATAAATAAAATTATAATTGAGTAAATAATGATAACAACTGAAATTTTTAGTTCAGATTTACCTGTAGGTGAAAAACTTTCTATAAGAAGAACTAGGTTTGAACCATCTATAGTAAATTCAAAAAAACAAAAGAGAATTTCAATAGTAAGTGGAATTCATGGGGATGAACTAGAAGGTCAATTAGTGATATATTTATTAGCTGATTGGTTAAATAAAAATAGTCAAAAATTAAAAGGTATAGTAGATATATATCCAGCTGTTAACTCTTTAGGGGTTGATACTATTACTCGTGGTTTTCCTATGTATGAAGTTGATTTAAATAGAGCTTTCCCAGGTAGTCCAAATGAATTTTTACCTGGACAAGTTGTTTATGCACTTGCACAGGATGTTAAAGGAAGTAATATTGCTATTGATATCCATTCAAGTAATATTTTTTTGAGAGAAATTCCTCAGATTAGAATAAATAAAGAATACTCTAAGAGTACTTTACCTCTTGCTAAAATGCTTAATTGTGATTTTATATGGATTCATGATGCTGTAACCGTATTAGAATCCACTTTCTCCCATACTCTTAATTCAATGGGTACCAAAACATTAGTTGTTGAAATGGGTGTAGGTATGAGGCTTACAAAAGAGTATGGTCATCAACTTTTAATTGGTATCTTGAATCTCATGAAAAAAGAGGGCATTATTGAGTGTAAAGATGATTTTATTACAAGAGAAGCATTTAATTCAGAAGTAGGTGAAGTGTTTTATTTAAATGCTCCCAAAAGTGGCTTATTTGTACCTGCTCTTGATCACTGTGCAATTATTAAAAAAGGTGATAAAATTGGCGATATAGTTGATCCTTTAACTGGAACAATTCATTGTGAACTAATTTCACCTGCTGATGGTATACTATTTACTTTAAGAGAATATCCCGTTGTTTACGAAGGCTCACTTCTTGCAAGAATTTTTGGAGAAAATGATGAAAAAAATTGAAATTTTAAGAATTGAATCTTTAAGTAGAGCTCCATTAGTAATTGAAGGATATTTATTTGAAGGAAGTGATCCTAAAGCTCCTAGTATTGCAATAATTGGTGCAATGGGTGGAGATACAATCTTGCCTTTATACTGTGCTTCAACTATGGTAGATTTTTTTATAAATAAAATAGAAAAAGAGAAGATTAAAGGGAATGTATTAATTATTCCATCTATTAATCATTATGCTTTAAATATTGGTAAAAGATTTTGGCCTTTAGATAATACTGATTTAAATATGATGTTCCCTGGATATGAATTAGGTGAAACAACACAAAGAATTGCAAAAAAAGTATTTGATGCAATTAGTGGATATACATATGGAATTATTCTAGAAAAACGATCTGATCCTGCAACTTGTTTACCTTATATAAAATTATATAAAAGTGGGTATGAAGATTTAAAAGCTGCAAAGAAATTTGGATTTAAAATTCTTCATCATAAAAAAATGAAATCAATTGATACGGTAACTCTGCAATACAATTGGCAGCTTTGGGGAACAAAAGCAGTTTCAATTATGTGTTCAAATGATACTCAAATAGATAAAAGAGTTGCTAGTCAGATAAATCAAGCAATGACGAGATTTATGGATAAGAGTGGAATTATTGATTATCATATTTTTAATGGTTATGAATCAACTGTTATAAATAGAGATACAATAGAAGTAATAAAAGCATTTAAAAGTGGTATTTTTATTGCAAAAGAACTACCAGGAAATTATGTAACAAAAGATCAGATTATAGGAGAAGTTGTTCATTCACTAGAAGGAAATGTGATACATGAATTTCATTCACCTTGTAATGGAATGATTACTTGTGTTTATAGTAGTTCTTTAATTTATGAAAATGCTGTTGCTTTCAGAGTCGCTAAAATTGGTTAGTTTGACTCTGAAATTGAATTTGCTGAGCTTGATTCTGTTGACTTTCATTAATATTTTTTTCTTCTAGTCTTTGTACATTTACTTTAACACCCAAGATACTATTGCCACTACTTTGAACTACACCTTTTAATGGTGCAATATCTAAATAATCTCTTCCATATCCGAGTATAATATATTCTTCATTTGGTATTTTATTATTTGTAGGATCAAAATCAGCCCATCCAAATCCTGGGATATATACTGAAAACCATGCATGAGAAGCGTCTGCTCCAAAAAGTTTTTCTTTACCTTCAGGTGGTAAAGTTTCTAAATAACCACTTACATATCTTGTAGGTATTCCAATACTTCTGAGTGCTGAAATAGCAAATTGAGCAAAATCTTGACATACCCCTTTTCTTTCTTTAAATATAGTTTCAATAGGAGTTGTCACATCACTAAATCCAGATACAAATTTAAAATCATTAAAAATTCTTCCCATAAATTCATTAATAGATTCAAATAAATTTTTGTTATCATTAAAGGATTCTAATACATAAGCTTTTATATCATCAGGAGCCGTTGGAATTGATTCTGTTTCAAATAGGTATTGTTTTGCAAATACATCTTCACTATTAAATTTAGCTAGTCTATCTTTTGCTTCTTTAAAAGTAATTTTTACTTCTTTGAGTTTTCTAATTTCTTCATCAATAGTAATATTCAATCTTTCGACTTTTGAAATAGCAGTAACAGTTAATGATTTATGTGATTCTCTTATTAACATAAAATTGTTTGTATTTTCAAAATAATCAACAAATTCACTAGTTTCATAAGGCGTAGGAGAAATACTTAACTTATATTCTATTAATGTTTGAGTTAAACAAGTTTTTGGTTTTAACCTAGCTATATTATGACTAAATGTAACAATAGCACCGTATTCAAATGTTGTTTCGTGGTATATTTCATAAATCATAGTCTACTCGTTATAGTGTGAAAAATATGTTTTTGTTAGCTCTTCAGATGTTTGAGCTAGATTATTAGAAATTTCTGCTAAAAAATCATCTAATTTTTTATAAGTAAATTCATCATCTTGTATCTCTAAAAGCTTTTTAGTATTTGATAACTTTAGCATTGAATAAGATTTGAAAATAGGTTCTTCAAAACTACTAAGGTGAGAATTTTTTATTTCTTTTGGTAAATCTTTTAAATTTGATAATAGCTCTTCTATTATATAAATAAGAGATTTAGGGTATTTGGTATTAAATAAAAGAAACTCTAATACATTCTGCATTTCTAAAGATGATTTATAATAAGCTCTATACGAATTATAACTCTCATAAGAATTAAGTAATGAGTCTAATACATCATACTCTAATAGCATATCTAATTTATTTGTTAATAAAGATCTTAATTTTGATATTAAGAGTTGAGAAATTTCTATTTTACAACCTATATCGTAAAGTATTAATCCTTGTTCTTTAAATATACTTTCATCAATTAGTTCTTTATATGCCATAAGATAAATTAGAAGCTTGTCAAGTTCATCTATGTGCTCTCTATTTGTAATTATTTGTTTTTTACTATATGCTGTCCATTCTTTTTGCATTTTCTCAAAAATTCGCCATGCTTCCATCGTAAGTAAATTTTTTACATTTGTATTTATGTTTGAAAGCATAAGTAATGAAAAAGATAATGTTCCTGATCTATAACTATTTTGAATTAAATCAATAATCTCAACAATTGGTTTTGTTTCTTTTTCTGATAAAAAACCAGGATAAGACATTGTTAAATGAGTAAGTGAAATATTTAAAATTTTAGTAGCTTTTTTTGCGTTAGTATTATCATCATATCTATTTATATTTAGCATGCTTTTTAAATTAAACCTAATCATTCTAGCAACTGTAATAGCTCTATTTAAATATCGTCCTAACCAAAAAAGATTTTCTGCACGTTTTGTAGATATATTTTCTAATCTAGAATCAATTGATTCTCTATTTTTAAAAATGTTAAATCCTGTAAATTCTTCATTGTTACCTAATATCCATAAATCTTTACTTGTTCCACCTTTTTGATTAGAAACAACTAAGGAATCTTTAGAAGCTGAAACCCTTACTAATCCACTAGGCATTACTTTAAATTCATTTTTATCTAGATATGCAAATGATCTAATTACTGCATTTCTTGGCTCAATTTTTCCTTTATTAAAAGATGGAATTGTTGAAAAATCAATAATCTCTTGGCCTACATAATAACCCGGATTTTTTTGAATTTGTTTTACTAAAATTGCTATTTCTTCATCATTTAAATCACTACCAATATGTATCTCAATGCCATCTGTACGATTGATTTTTTTTATCATTAGTGTTTTTATATTTTTGATAACAAAATCAAGCTCTTCTTTTTGACCACACCACCATGTAGCTATTTGTGGAAGAATTAACTCTTCATTTAATAAAAATTTAGCAATATTTTTCATAAAAGGATTTAATCCAATATTTTCTAAAATCCCAACACCAATAGGATTTATCATTGATAAATTATTTTTTCTAACAACATTTACTAAACCAGCAACCCCTAATTGAGAATCCGATCTTAATTCTAAAGGATCACAATAAGCTGAATCAACTCTTCTTATCATTGCATCAACTTTTTTTAAGCCACTTAGACTTTTTAACCATAATTGATTATTTTTTTCTAATAAATCTTCTCCTTGAACTAAAGTTAAATTTAAAAAAGAACTTAGGTAAGAGTGCTCAAAATATGTTTCATTATGAGGTCCGGGAGTTAATAAGGTAATCAAAGGATTTTCATTGTTTTTTGAAGAATTTTCTTTTAGCATTATTTTAAAATCTTCAATAAATTTTGCAATCTTTAAAATTTCTACTTTTGGATATAAGTCACCTAGAATTGAATTCATAGTAAGTCTATTCTCTATTGCATAGCCTAATCCTGAAGGGGACTGAGTTTTATCAGAAATAACCCAAAATTTACCATTGGGACCTCTGCTAATATCAGCAGCATAGTATTTCATACAATAATAATCTTTATTTTCAAAGTTAAATACTTCAGGAATAAAACCCTTATGTCCAAAAATTATTTCAGCAGGAATAATTCCTTCTTTAATTAATCTTTGCTCTGTATATAAATCTTTGAAAATAAGATTTAGTAGTTTTGCTCTTTGCTTTAAACCTTTGGAAATTTCTTCCCATTCTTCATTTTCAAGAACAAATGGAATTGGATCTAAATTCCATCTTCGATTTGTTCCTTCAGGGTCATTATAAATATTATAAGTAACCCCATTATCTTCTAGTCTCCAGTCAATTTCTGTCTGTTTTTGTTCTAGCTGTTTAATTCCTACACGTTCTAAATTATCATATATTTCTTTCCAATGAGGCTTTACATTACACTCTTTGTCAAACATTTCATCAAAAGGTGCTTCTAATTTACAACTGTTAAAAATCGACATCTAATTTTTCATCCACCTTTGTCTTAAGTCTAATGTATGTGGGTACTCTTTATTTTTTGGCATTTCATGGAAATAAAGTTTTTTAGTTCCTTTTTTGTTAGTTAATGTTCTTTTTGCTTCATATGCAAAAATAGTATTAGCTTCACCTGTTATTTTAGGCTCATAAGGAGTAACTTCTCCTTGAGAGTGATTAAAATCCCAGTATCTGTTTATTCTTCTTGATTCAGCTTCAAAAGAATTTACAGGGAAAGAATCATAACTTCTTCCTCCTGGATGCGCAACAAAATAATTAAACCCACCAATTGATCTAGTATTCCATTTGTCTATTATATCAAAAGTTAGAGGAGTATCTACTTTAATTGTAGGATGAAGTGCTGACCATGGTTGCCAAGCTTTGTATCTAACACCACTTACATATTCACCTTCAATATCTGTTTTAGAAAGAGGTACTTGAACTCCATTACAAGATACTACATATCTCTCTTCATTGAAATTTGCAATTTTTATTTGAAGTCTTTCAACAGAAGAATCAACATATCTTGATGTTCCTTGACTTCCTGATTCTTCTCCTAATACATTCCAAGGTTCAATTGCTGATCTTATTTCAACAGGCATTCCTTCAATTGATGTCATACCATATAATGGGAATCTAAATTCAAAGAATGGGTCAAACCAATCAAGTTTGAATTCATAACCTTCATCATTTAAATATTGAACAACACTTCTTAAATCTTCTTTTACATAATGTTCAAGTAAAAATTTATCATGTAATCTTGTTCCCCATCTAACTAAGTTATGTTTATATGGTTTTTTCCAGAAACAAGAAACTAAAGCTCTTACTAATAGCATTTGTAAAAGTGCCATTTGAGAGTGAGGTGGCATATCAAAAGCTCTTAGCTCTAAGATACCAAGTCTTCCACTACTTGAATCAGGAGAATATAATTTATCTATACAAAACTCACTTCTATGAGTATTTCCAGTAATATCTGTTAACATATGTCTAAATAGTCTATCAGTTAACCAAAAAGGAACATCTCCACTTTCTGGGATTTGAGAGAAGGCAATTTCTAATTCATAAAGATTTTCCATTCTTCCTTCATCAACTCTTGGAGCTTGTGAAGTTGGTCCTATAAATGCTCCTGAGAATAAATAAGATAAACCTGGATGGTGTTGCCAAAATGTGATTAAGCTTCTAAGTAATTGAGGATTTCTTAAAAGTGGTGAATCAGCAGGTTCCATTGCTCCGATTGTTACGTGATTTCCTCCACCTGTTCCTGTGTGTCTTCCATCAATCATAAACTTTTCAGTTCCAAGTCTACAAAGTCTTGCGTCTTCATAAAGAGAAAGTAAATTATCACTTAACTCTTTCCAAGAACTAGTTGGTTGAATATTTACTTCAATAACACCTGGATCTGGAGTAACTTTAATTCTATCTGTTCTTAAATCATGAGGAGGTTCGTAACCTTCTATGATTACTGCAATATTTAATCTTTTTGCAGTTTCTTCAATTGAGGCAATTAGGTCTAAGAAAACTTCTGTTTTTTCAATTGGAGGAAGGAAAATACAAAGTTTTTCATCTCTTATTTCTACAGAAAGAGCAGTTCTTACAAATGCTTCATATTTATTTTTAGGAGTAGTTTTTTTACTCATCTTCTTTGCTCTTTTTTGTACACTTGTAATATACTCACCAAGAACAGGATAAGCAGCAAATAAATCATGTTCAAACTCTTGTTCTAATTCTACTTGAGGTTTTACAATTAGTGATTCTAAAGGAAGTCTTAGTCCCAATGGAGAATTTCCAGCCCCTAGGAATAAATGTCCACGTCTAAATTCCCATTTTGAAGTAATCCATTTTGTTGCACCAAAGTTTATTGGAAGTACATATCCAACTTCACTATTTAATCCTTGAGATAGTTTTTTAGCTATTGTTTGTCTCTCAAGTGGATCTTTTAAATCAAATTTTAAAGGATCAACATCAAGAGGAAGTTCAGCTTCTTTCATGATATAATAAATTGGATCTTCATATGCAGGAATTACATTTTGATCACTAACTCCTAAAATTAAAGATAGAGTTGATATGAACTTTTTGGCATCATTTGTTGTGTATGGATATGCTTTATTCATATCTGCTAGTAATTCAGGATTTTCCCAAATAGCCTTTCCATCTTTTCTCCAATATATACTTGTTTGCCATCTTGGAAGTGGCTCACCTGGATACCATTTACCTTGAGCATGATGTAATAATCCACCATTAGTATTTGATGCAAGAAGTTTTCTTGCTAAATTATTTGCTAATAATCTTTTATGTTCACCATCAGCTTCACTATTCCATTGAGCAGATTCCATATCATCAATAGATACAAAAGTAGGCTCACCACCCATAGTAAGTCTTACATCGTTTTTTACTAAATCTTCATCAACTTTAAAACCAAGATTGTAAATAGCATCCCATTGTTCTTCTTTATATGGTTTAGTAACCCTTGGAGATTCAAAAATTCTTGTAACTTTATTTTCAAATTCAAACTCAGTTTCACATTTATCACTAAATCCTTCAATTGCATGGGCACTATTATAGTGAGGAGTACAAGCAAGAGGAATATGACCTTCTCCTGCAAACAATCCACTTGTACTATCAAGTCCAACCCACCCAGCACCTGGAATATAAACCTCAGTCCATGCATGTAGATCTGTAAAATCAGCTTCAGGACCACTTGGTCCATCAAGAGATTTAACATCAGCTGTTAACTGCACTAAATACCCAGATACAAATCTAGCTGCAAGTCCTAAATGTCTTAATACTTGAACAAATAACCAAGCAGAATCTCTACAAGAACCAAGTTTTTTTCCTAAAGTAGTTTTGCACGTTTGTACACCAGCTTCTAATCTTACTGTGTAGTTAACATATTGATTGATTTTTTGATTAACTTCAACTAAAAAGTCAATAATAGGTTTTTCGCTTTTATCAATACTTTTTACGAATTCTTTTAAAAGTTTTCCATCTTCATTTATTTTTAAATAGGGTTTTAATTCTTTTTTTAAATCTTTTTTATATTCAAAAGGATAGTTTGTAGCACTCTCTTCAACAAAGAAATCAAAAGGATTTAATGTAATTAAATCCGCAATAATTTCAACATCAATTGAAAACTCTTTTGTTTTTTCAGGGAAAACAAGTCTTGCCATGTAGTTACCAAAAGGATCTTGCTGCCAATTTAAGAAGTGCCCTTCAGGCTTTATTTTTAATGAATAAGCTTCTATTGGAGTTCTACTGTGAGGAGCTGGTCTTAATCTTATTATATGTGGAGATAACGAAATGTTTCTATCGTATTTATATGCAGTTCTGTGAGAAATTACTACTTTTAAAGACATATTTAATCCTTATATTTTAAATTAATTTCATTATACATAAATAAAAGAATTACTATCTTTAAATATTGTATATAACTAATACAAATGTATTTAAAAAATAAAATTGTATAACTTTATAGCATAAAGAAAAAGATTTAAATGGAAAAGGATGTTTACTATATATAATATATTATTAGCAAATAAATAGCTTAAGTGCTAGAGTATAAATTCTATAAAAACATTACTTGTCTTTTTTTTAGCACTATATATTGACAAGTGCTAAAAATTATGCTAATATTCCATTAACTTGATACATGATATATCAAGTATATATTTTATTTCAAGGAGTTTGAAATGCTATTAACAAAATTTGACCCTTTTAAACAAATAAAAGAGATAGAAAAAGGTTTATATAACCAATCAAAAAATGAAGGTGTAAATGCCTTTGTTCCAGTGGTTAATACAAGAGAAGGTGAATTTGCCTACCATGTTGATGTTGATTTACCAGGTGTAAAAAAAGAAGATATTAAAGTTGATATAAATAAAGGAATTTTAACAATCAGTGGTGAAAGAAAAGTAAAAGATGAAATTAAAGAGGAAGATTATTATAAAGTAGAAACATATTTTGGAAAATTCTCAAGAAGTTTTACTTTACCCGAGAATACAGATATAGAAAATATAGAAGCAAGTAGTGATAATGGAGTATTAGAAGTAATTATTCCAAAATTAAAAGAAGATAATAATAAAAAAACTATAACAGTAAAATAAGAAGGAGAATCTCCTTCTTATAAAAGAGGAGTTTAAATGAATAAATTAGAAAAAAATAAAGTAAATAAAACCGATTATATAATTTTGATGAGTATTTATACCGTATCTATTCTAACAGCATTTTTTTTGGTAACTAAATAAAAAAATCAAGAAGATAACTTTAAAAAAGTTATCTCACTACTAGCCCCTAATCGCATAGGAGGTCCCCAAAATCCTGTACCTTTGTTTACATAAACTTGAGTAAATTCATTGTGAGTATTTAATTCTCTTACGTAGGGTTGTTGAAGTTTTACCAAGAAGTTGAATGGAAAAATTTGTCCACCATGTGTATGTCCACAAAGAATTAAATCAATTCCTTTTGTACTTTCAATTTCTTCAATAAATTTTGGTTGATGGGCTAGTAGTATTGTTGGATGATTATTTGTATTTTCTAAAGCTTTATTAATATCAGGTTTATAGGCACCATATCTAAACCCAAATCTATCATAAACACCACATAAATAAAAACCATTATCATTTGGGCCTATATAGACATTTTCATTTTCTAAAGTTTTTATTTCAAGGGAATTTACATAATCAATAATAGGCTGAACACCATGAAAATACTCATGATTTCCAACTATAAAATATGTTCCAAATTTTGATTTTAGGTTTTTTAGTTCATCAAGAGCAGCTTTTGCAAACTGTAGTTTTGTATCCACTAAATCACCTGTGATTACCACCACATCAGGATTTAAGATATTTACCTTATCAACTAAAGATTTTATAAAATCTTTATCAATTAAACCACCAATATGAATATCACTTAATTGAACTATAGAGTAGGGTTGTTTTAAATTATTGATTTTTACATCAACAATTTCAAGTTCTATATCTCTTGAATTGTCAATGGCTTTTGCGTTTGTAGCAACTACAACAGAAATAGCACCAATATCTAAACCTTTTTTAAAAAAATCTCTACGATTTTTTCTAAAAGATGTTTTAGAAAAACCAAAAGAGATGATTTCATGTAATAATGTAATAATAAATGTTAAGAAAATCACCCCAATTGGAAGGGAAAGGAGAAAATAGAGCCAGTTTGGCACTAAGGGATAGTATCTAGCCACGGGATACATAAGTACACCTAAAAAAGTTATATATAAAATTAGGCTAAGATACTTTTTAGTCTTATAAGTAAAATCAAGTTTATTTATAAGACGCTTTTTTATTATCAAGGTTTGAAAAGCAAAGACAATTGTAAAAGCTGAAAAAAATATTATAAAACTCATTTGGGATTGTAAACTCTTTAGGTTAATGAATTTTAAATGAAGTATGTAGTTTTTGTGTAGTGTTAGAATTACTCTTTATTTGACTCGAAAAAAGCAGAGATATTTACATTTAGAATGTTTAAAACTTTAATTCTAAACATTCTAAATTACAGCTATTTTTTTTATACTTTCAACTAAATTCAAAATCTCTTCTTTTGTTTGTGAAAAATGAATAGAGATTCTTACCCATCCTGGTTTATTATTAATATCTAGTTGTTCAATTCCTAGTAAATCATGTCCATATGGTCCTGCACATGAGCATCCTGCTCTTGTTTGAAATCCGTCTTGCATAGATAATCTAAAACATAGTTCATAAGGGTTAAGACCTTTTATATTAAAAGAGATTATTCCTATATTTTGTGCTTCTTGATTTCCGTAGATTTCACAATTTGGTATTTTTTTTAATTCACTTATAAAATATTTTTTTAGCTCATCTTTTTGTTTTTTTATAAATTCAAAACCTATTTCATTTCTTAGTTGATAGGCTAAAGATGCTCTTATTAATTGTAAAATTCCTGGAGTTCCTGCATCTTCTCTTGTTTCTATATCTCTTTGAAAAACTTGTGTATCTTTATTTACATATTCAACCGTTCCTCCACCTGCAAAAGTTGGAGAGATTGAAGTATCAACTAATGATTTTCTAATAACTAATAATCCACAAGAGCCAGGCCCTCCAAGAAGTTTATGTGGTGACATAAATATTGCATCATAAAGATGGCAAGGTATATTAATATATGGACTTGAAGCTGCAGCATCAAAACAAACTATTGCATTATATCTTCGTAAAATTCTTGAGATTTCTTCGTATGGAGTTATAATTCCTGTTACATTTGAAGCAATACAAAATGAAGATATTATTTCTCTATGTTTATTTTCTTCAAGTACAGATTTAAGATGCTCTAAATCAACTAATCCTTCACTATTAAGATTTATTCTTTGTATTTCACATAATGATTCTCTAAAAGATACTTCATTTGAATGGTGTTCATAAGGTCCCACAATAACCAAGGGAGCTTTTTGTTTGTCTATTGTAAAACCATATCTTTTTTTTGTAGCAGGTGGAATATATAATCCTAGCAATTCTTGAAAATGTTTTATAGCAGCTGTTGTTCCACATCCATTTGGGAGTATTGCAAATTCATTTGTGATTTCTAAAGATTTTGCTAAATTTTGTCTAGCTAATTCATAATGATTACTTGTTTTATCTGCATTTGAAGCCTCTTTTGAATGAGTATTTGCATAGGTTTCAAGTACATCATGGATTCTATTTTCTATTTGTCTAAAAGCTAATCCTGATGCTGTATAGTCAAAATATTCTTTTTTATTTTTTCCAATAGTGTTGTATTTGATGAAGTTTAATACATCAGTATTCTCATTGAAAAAAGGTCTAAAGATATTTTTATTCATATTATTTCACTCATTTAATTAGTTTTTCTTATTAATTTCATAATTTTAAGTTATTTAGCATAAGAGCTTGCTTGAATAAAAAAGCTTTTTTTAAAGCTTTTTTATATTTTTCCTAGGAAAAAGGATTGAATCCAATCTTTTCTAATTCTTTTGCTAGGCTATTTGCATTTTTTGATGGAGCATCTAAAACAATAATATTTGCTTTATGTGTAATTTTTATTTTACTAGCTTCATGTTTTGTTAATAATTGATGTAAAGAATCAAAAGTTGAACTCTCAAGAGTATTTGAATTGAATCTACATCCTATATAACTTTCATCTTTAATTTTACTATTGTTTATTCCCATTCTTGGTTTTCTAGGAACTGGATTATTTTTAATGAAAATATTTTTTTGAATTTTATAATTAATTGATGCATTTAAAATATCGTAAAATTTATCATATCCCCAATTCTTTACAAGAGCTTCAAAAGAGTTATTTCCAGGGTTTTCTCTATCTCCATAATCTTTATAAATAGAAGCAATAGCTTTTGCTGTATTTAGTATTTGAGGCGGAGTAACATATCCTATTGTTCTATCCATTATTTTTACTGCAAAAATAATTTTTTCTTTTGAATCTCTTGTTGCATTAAAACTAACATCAGGAGTAAACTGTACGTCACAACCTTCTTCGTAGCCACTTATTGCCATTTGAAGTTTATTGGGTAAATTATCAAAATTTTTGTTTCCAATAAATGTTTTGTTTAATCTTTTAGCTAAATCAGTAACATCAAATAATTGCGTTTCATCAATTCCATTTACAGGACAAGTTAAAACTCTTCTTACTGTATGACCTGCTTCAAATGAAGTATTTAATTCAACTTTATGAAGCATATTAAAAATATTTGGTAAATTATGTAATTTTAGATTCTTTAATTCTATTTTCTGAGAATTTAATAAATTTAAAGAGTTATTAGCATAGTCTTTAGAAATTTGACTTAAAGTTTGGATTTGTTCTAAATTTAACTCACCCATATCAAGTGGAATTTTTAATTCAAAGAATTCTTGTTTTTCATCTTGAGCATAAAGTCCATACCATTTAAATCTTTCTAAATCACTAGGAGTTATCTTTTCACCGAAGATCGCATAGATATAGATGTCAGCTAAGACATCTATTCCACTTTTTTCTTTTTTTATTTGTTCTATGTTTAATATTGAGTTATTAGACATTATATTGCCTTACAATCCCATTGTGGATAATTTTTTCTAATAAACTGATTTAATTCAATTTCAGCTTGAGTATAAACTCTTTTTTCTTCCTCTAAATGTGCAAACCCTTCAATTGAAGATATGATCATACCTGCTCCAACTGTTGAATTATTATATTTATCAATAATAATAAAACTTCCTGTATATCTATTTTCATGGTATGGGTCAACTGCAATTTCTCTATCTAAAGATAAAGTACATTTTGCAATGTCATTTAGTTTAAGTTCATTTGCATCAATTTCTTCAAATGTATTAATATTTTTCTTAAACTCAATTGAGTTAAATGCACCATTTAATACAGATGTCGCTCTTTTTATAATGTAATTCTGATTTAGTTTTAAAGGAGCTTCATCCATCCATACTACCATACAAGATAAGTGATTTGATACTTTTGGAATATCAGTTGATTTTACAATCATATCTCCTCTACTTATATCAATTTCATCTTCAAGTGTAATTGTAGTTGCCATTGGAGCAAATGCTTTAGAAATAGTCTCTACAACTTCATCTTTTCCAATTGGTCTTAAATCTTTAATATCATTTGATACTATTGATTTAACTTTTGATGTTTTTCTTGATGGTAATACAGTAATTTCATCACCAACACTAATCTCACCACTTGCAATTGTTCCAGAAAAACCTCTAAAGTTTAAGTGAGGACGAACTACGTATTGAACTGGTAATCTAAATGAATTATTCTCTTTTTTATGTATTTCAATAGTATCAAGTAATTGCATTAAAGGAAGACCTTTATACCAAGAACACTTAGGTGAAATAGTTAATATATTATCTCCATCAAGTGCAGAAATAGGTATAAACTCTATGTTTAAATCACTATTATGTGGAAGATATTCAATAATTTCATTATAGTCATTTTTGATTTTTTCAAAAACATCTTGGCTAAAATCAACTAAATCCATTTTATTAATAGCAACAATTAGGTTTTTAATTCCTAATAAAGATGCAATATATGAGTGTCTTTTAGTTTGAGTCAAAATTCCCTGTCTAGCATCTATTAAAATAATTGCAACATCAGCCGTACTAGCTCCCGTTGCCATATTTCTAGTATATTGCTCATGACCTGGAGTATCTGCAATAATAAACTTTCTTTTTTCAGTTGAGAAGAATCTATAAGCAACATCAATAGTAATACCTTGCTCTCTCTCACTTGCTAATCCATCAACTAAAAGTGCTAAATCTATTTTATCACCAGTTGTTCCACTTTTCTTACTATCTTTTTCAATTGCTGCTAGTTGATCTTCAAAAATCATTTTTGAATCATAAAGTAATCTACCAATTAAAGTTGATTTACCATCATCTACACTTCCACAAGTAATAAATCTTAATATCTCTTTATTTTCATGTTCTTTTAAATATTGTTCTATATTTTCTGCTATTAAATCTGATTGATGTGCCATCTTAAAAATATCCTTCTTGTTTCTTTTTCTCCATTGATGCGTCACCATCACTATCTATTAATCTACCTTGTCTTTCGCTTGTTGTACAAATAAGCATTTCTTGAATAATCTCAGGTAAAGTTGTTGCTTCAGAATTTACAGCACCTGTCAATGGATAACATCCTAGTGTTCTAAACCTAACCATTTCTTTTTTAGCTGTTTTTCGCAAATTTTCAGGCATTCTATCATCATCTACCATGATTTTTGTACCCATATATTCAACTACTTCTCTATCTTTTGAGAAATATAAATCTGGAATAGAAATATTTTCTAAATAGATATATTGCCAAATATCAAGTTCTGTCCAGTTTGATAATGGGAATACTCTAATAGATTCACCTTTTGTATGTCTTCCATTATAGATATTCCAAAGTTCAGGTCTTTGGTTTTTTGGATCCCATCTGTGGTTTTTATCTCTAAAAGAGTAGATTCTCTCTTTTGCTCTAGATTTTTCTTCATCTCTTCTAGCCCCACCAAATACAGCATCAAATTGTTGAATGTTTAACATGTTTTTTAAACCTTCAGTTTTCATAATATCTGTGTGTAGTGCACTTCCATGAGTAAAAGGAGAGATATCCATCTCAGCACCTTTTGGGTTAATATAAACTAAAAGTTCCATACCAACTTCTTTTGCACGTCTATCTCTAAATTCAATCATCTCTTTAAACTTCCATGTTGTATCAACATGAACTAAAGGTAGAGGAGGTGGTGCTGGATAAAATGCTTTTTGTAAAAGATGTAACATAACAGATGAATCTTTTCCAACACTATATAACATTGCTGGATTTGAAAATTCTGCTACTACTTCTTTCATAATGTGCATTGATTCTGCTTCTAATTGTTTTAGATGTGTTAATCTTTCTTTACTTATCATTTTTATTCTTCTCCATTAATTTAGAATCCCTCAAATTAAAAGTTTGAATTCATCTTTATATTTTAAATTAAAATCTATTTTTTGTGTAAACCACACTCTTTATGCTCTGGGTTCTCCCACCACCAACGTCCTGCTCTTATATCTTCACCTTCCTTTATAGCCCTTGTACATGGAGCACATCCAATACTAGGGAAACCTTGATCATGAAGTTTGTTGTAAGGAACTCTATTTTCTTTTATATAATCCCAAACATCTTTTTCATTCCAGTTAATTAAAGGATTAACTTTAATAACATTAAATGATTCATCCCATTCAACTAAAGGCATATCAACTCTTGTAACACTTTGAGCAGCTCTTAATCCTGTAATCCAAACATCAAGACCTTTTAAAGCACGTTTGAGAGGTTCGATTTTTCTAATACCACAGCAGTTTTTTCTATTGTCAATACTTTCATAATGACCATTTACACCTTGAGTTTGATATAACTCTTGTACTTTTTCGTTATTTGGGAAAAATACATCAATTTTTACACCATATTTTAAATTTGTTTCATCCATTACATTATAAGTTTCTGGATGAAGTCTTCCTGTATCTAATGTAAATATTGTTGCATTTTTATCTTGCTTTAAAATTACATCTGTTAAAACTTGATCTTCTGCTGCTAAGCTTGAACTTAAAGCAACATTTTTAAAATTTTTTAAAAAATATTCGATTACTTCTTGTGTTGTGTTATTTTGTAAATCTTTATTTATTTTTTCTATTAATTCTTTTTTACTCATAATTCTACCTATTAAATTTGATAATCATTTGCTGGAGGTTTGATTCTTCCAAATGAACATTTATTCCAAGCTCTTTCATGAAAATAATATAATGCCATTTTTGTTATAACTTCAATTGAACCAATTGATGCTGCCATTACTAAATTACCTGTAACAAAATATGAGATTATCATAGTATCAAGGGTCCCTAGTGTTCGCCATGATATTGATTTTACTACCGACCTATATGGTTTTTCGTGCATTTATTTTTCCTAATTTTATATATAAAAAATGCTTATAATGAAGAGTTTTTACTCTTCATTATAATCATATAAACCTGAACTTAGGTATCTTTCACCTGTGTCACATAAAATAGTAACGATAGTTTTACCTTTATTTTCAGGTCTAGCAGCAACTAATGCTGCGACATGTGCATTTGCACCGGCACTAATACCCACTAATAATCCCTCTGTTTGAGCAAGTTTTCTAGAGCTTGCAATTGCATCATCATTTGATACTTGAATTACTTCATCATAAATTTTTGTATTTAAAATATCAGGTACAAATCCTGCTCCAATACCTTGAATTTTATGAGGTCCTGGTTTCCCACCACTTAATACAGGACTTGCATCAGGTTCAACGGCAATAATTTGGATATTTGGATTATGAGCTTTTAAAACTTCACCAGTTCCTGTAATTGTTCCACCTGTTCCAATAGCAGCAACTAAAATATCAATCTTCCCATCTGTGTCAGCTAAAATTTCTTTTGCTGTTGTAAGTCTATGAATTTCAGGATTCGCTTCATTTCCAAATTGTTGAGGAATAAAAGAATTTGGTGTTTCTTCTTGTAATTCAACAGCTTTTTCAATAGCACCTTTCATTCCTTTTTCAGGAGCAGTTAATACTAAATCAGCACCTAATGCTTTTAATAATCTTCTTCTTTCAATACTCATTGATGCAGGCATTGTAAGAACTAATTTAATTCCAAGAGCGGCACAAACCGATGCTAATGCAATTCCTGTATTTCCACTTGTTGGCTCAATTACTGTAGTACCTTCTTTAATTAATCCAGCTTTAATAGCTGCGTTAATCATATTTGTTCCAATTCTATCTTTTACAGAGTGTGATGGATTCATAAACTCACACTTTCCAAGAACCGTTGCTCCACTTGCTTCGCTAGCACCTTGTAATTTTACTAAAGGTGTGTTTCCGATTAATTCTGTTATATTATTTGCAAATTTCATATCATTTTCCTTTATTTATTATTTATATACTGTAATGTAAAAATTCATTATACTTATCTTGATATTCATCTAGTTTATCTAGGCTAATATCAAAAATCTTTTTCATACTATTTTTTGATTCATCAAAAAAGATATTTAAAATTGGATTATCCGCTTTTACATCCACAATTTTGATATCATCTTCAAGTGCTATTAAAATATCAACTATTTTAATTTCACTTGGATCTTTTGCAAGAATATATCCACCTCTTGCTCCTCTTATACTCTTTACTAGCTCAGCTCGTCTTAATTTACTTAATAACTGTTCTAAGTAGTTTTGAGGAATATTAGCATTTGCTGATATTTCCTTGATTTGCATGGGACTATCTTCTTGATACTTACTTAACTCATACATGGCTGTTAAGCCATATACACCCTTTGTTGATATTAATGGCATATCAATTTCTTAGTTTAATGCTTGATTTAAATCTTCAATAAGATCAACTGTATTTTCTAAACCAATAGAAAGTCTAATTGTCACAGGATTTACTCCTGCTTTTACTAATTCTTCTGGACTCATTTGAGAGTGAGTTGTAGATGCTGGATGAACAATAAGTGACTTACTATCTCCAATATTTACAACAACGCTGAATAATTTAGCGCTATCAATTACTTTTCTTGCTTCTTCAAATGAAGATACATCAAATGAAATTAATCCTGATGCTTTTCCACCTTTGAAATATTTTTGTGCTTTGTCATAATATTTATTAGATGCTAATCCTGGGTAATTTACAGCTTTTACTTTTGGATGTGATTCTAAGAATTTAGCAACTTCAAGTGCATTATCTGAGTGTTTATCAACTCTTAAACTTAATGTTTCTAATGTTTGAATTAATAACCATGAGTTAAAAGGAGCTTGTGCAGCACCAATATCTCTTAAAAGTGACAATCTAATTCTTAAACAAAAATTAGGAAGAGGAACATCTGTATATACTAATCCATGGTAAGATGCATCAGGAGTTGTAAAGTGTGAATATCTGTTTTCATTTGCTTTAAAGAACTCAGCTAAGCCATCTCTTTCTACAACAATTCCACCAATAGCAGTACCTTGACCGTTTGTATATTTTGAAGTTGAATGAACAACAACATCCACTCCCCATTTAATTGGGTTAAATAATGCGGCACTTGCAACTGTATTATCACAAATAGTTAAAACACCATGTTTTTTTGCAATTTCAACTACTTTTTCAACATCAGTAATTGCAATTTGTGGGTTTGATAATGATTCAAAAAAGATAGCTTTTGTTTTATCATCAATCAACTCTTCTAGATTTGAAGCATCTTCACTTTTAAATACTTTTGCAGAAATTCCAAATCTTTTTAAAGTATAAGTTAATAAAGTAATAGCTCCACCATATAATTTATCAGAAATAATAATATTATCTCCAGCTTCAGCAACATTTGCAACAGCATAGAAAATAGCTGATTGGCCTGATGATACACAAATAGCAGCAGCTCCACCTTCAAGTGCAGCAAATCTTTGCTCTAAAACATCAGTTGTTGGGTTTGTTAATCTTGTATAGATTGGTCCCAGTTCTTTAAGGGCAAATAAATTAGCAGCATGCTCAGAATCTCTAAATGCATAAGCAGTTGTTTGTGTAATAGGAACAGCCATAGAGCCATGGCCTTCTTTTTTATTATAGCCAGCGTGTATTGCAATTGTTTCGTTTTGCATATTATTTTCCTTTCTTTTTTTGTTCATTTTCTTTGTATGTTGAAATTATAGAACATTTTTTTATTAATGTCAAGTAATTTAATCACAATTAATATAATACCCTTTAAACAAGAGGTGATTAAATAACTTGATTAAATCAATCAAGATTATATCAGATGATTAGAAAAATTTTGCTAAAATACCAATAAATCAATATTTTGGATAGTTTATGAGTGTAGAAAAGTATAATATATTTGATGAAATAATAGTGGATAAAACTGAAGAAAAATTTTTTGAAATTTTTAAAAACGAGACTATAAAAGTAGAAAAGATAGTTTCAAATGGTCAAAAGTCACCAGAAAATTTCTGGTATGAGCAAGAAAAAAGTGAATTTATTTTACTTTTAGAAGGTTTTGCCATACTTGAGTTTGAAGATAAGAAAGTTGAGCTTGTAAAAGGTGATTGTTTAAATATAGAAGCTTTCCAAAAACATAGGATTAAATTCACAAGTCTTGAAAAGCCAACTATTTGGTTTGCAGTATTTTATTAAAGTATATTATTTAATATCATTGGCTAAAACTTTATATAAAGTAACACGATTTGAAATTTTTGCTAAATGTAAAGATATCAAATTTTGTTCACTACCATATAAACTTCTTTGTGATATTAAAGTATTTAAATATGTATCTACACCTGATTTATATCTTCTCTCTGAAAGAAATAAACTATTTTTATGGGCATTTACTAAATTTTCTTGAGCTTTTAATTGATTCTCAATTGTTGCATATCTAGCAAGGGCATTTGCCACTTCACTAAATGCTGTTTGAATAGCAAGTTCATATTTAGCTACATATAAATCTCTTTGAGATTTTGCATAATCTAAAGATGCATCTTTTGAACCCCAATCAAAAATTGGTAATGATATATTAGGAGCAAAACTCCAAATAGAAGATGCCCCTCCTGTGAAAAGATTACTAAGTGCTGTACTTGCAATTCCAGCTGCTGAGGTAATAGTAATAGATGGGAAATAAGCAGCTCTTGCTACTTCTATATTTGCATTTGCTGCTTTTAAATTATGTTCAGCTTCTAAAATATCTGGACGATTTAATAAAATATCTGATGATAATCCTATTGGAATAGAAGATAAATATTCTCTATTTTCATCTAGTTCCATAGGAAGAAGTTGTTCGGGTATTTTTTGACCAACTAGTAAATCAAGTGCATTTTGATCTTGCGCTACTAAAGTAGTATATTTTTCTACATCTGCTAAGGCTTGATAATAAGTTGTTTGTTCATCATAAAGTGTTGCTTTTGAATCAATACCTGCTTTTATTCTAGCATCGATAATATCTAAACTTTTTTTACTACTTAAACTTGTTTTTTTTGCATAATCTAGTAAACTTTTATCAGCTGCCATTGTTAGCCAGGCATTTGAAACTTCTGCAATAAGTGAAATATGAACTGTTTTTTGTGCTTCTTTAACAGATAAAAAACTTTCAAAATCCGCAAGAGTAGAGTTACGTGCTTTTCCAAAGAAATCTAATTCATAAGAACTTATTCCTATTTTTGCACTATAACTTTCTGAATTACTTGTTGAATTATTTGTTGAAAAGGTATTTAAAGAACGTGATTTACTTCCAGAAAAATCAGCATCTAAACTTGGAAGTTCAGATGCTTTTTGTACTCTATATTTAGCTCTTGCTGCTTCTATATTTGCAACAGCTTCTTTTAGTGAACGATTTTGATTCAGAGATATTTTTATTACTTCTTTTAGTTTCTCATCTAAAATCATTTTTTCCCATAAAAGAGCTTCACTATTTGTTGAAAATGTTAGCTCTTTATAGGCATTATCTTTTGACCATGTTTGTGGTATTAAATTTTGAGGTTTATCGTATGATAAATCTTTTGTGCTACATGCAGATAAAAGAATTGCTGCAATAAATGGAATAATTATATGAAGTGATTTATTTGTTTTCATTTTAATTTTCCTTTGTATTTACTGTAGCTATATTAGAAACATTTTCGTTTTTTATTTTAAATAATTTACGAATTAAAACATAAAATAATGGAATCATAAATATCCCAAGAATAGTAGCAGTTAGTGTTCCTCCTACAATCCCTGTTCCAATAGCAATTCTACTATTGGCTCCAGCTCCTGTTGAAACTGCAAGTGGTAAAACTCCAACCACAAAAGCTAATGAAGTCATTATAATAGGTCTTAATCTTAATCTTGCCCCTTCAACTGCTGCATCAAAAAGTGAACTACCATTTTTATGTGCAACTTCAACAAACTCTACAATTAAGATAGCGTTTTTAGAGGATAATCCAATTACAGTCAGTAGGGCAACTTGGAAATATACATCGTTTTCTAATCCTCTTACTGTTGTAATTAAAACAGCTCCTACAATACCTAATGGAATTACTAATAAAACAGAAAAGGGAATTGACCAACTTTCATATAAAGCGGCAAGACATAAAAAAACAACTAGTATAGAAACAGAGTAGAGTAGTGTACTTTGACCACTTGAAAGATGCTCTTGGTATGATAACCCACTCCATGCATAGCTAGAACCTTTTGGAAGTTCACTAGCTAATTTTTCCATTTCGTTCATGGCATTTCCTGAACTAGTTCCACTTGCTGCTGAGCCATTTATCTCATAAGACGATAATCCATTATATCTTGATAAACTTTCAGGTCCATAGGTCCAGTTTGTTGTTGCAAAAGCTGAAAAAGGAGTCATACTTGTTTCATCACTAGCTCTTACATACCATTTATTAATATCTTCAGGAGCTGAACGAAATGCTGAATCTCCTTGTATATATACTTTTTTTACTCTACCTCTATCTATAAAATCATTTATATAAGATCCAGCCCATGCAGCACTTATAGTATTATTTATATTTCCCAATGGAATTCCAAGAGAAACAGCTTTTTCATGATTAATAGTAATATTAAGCTGAGGATTTTCTGACATACTTCCTAGTCTAATACCTTTTAACATAGGATCTTTTGTTGCATTACTTATTAGTGTATCTCTCATATCTTTTAATGCATCTCTATCAGTTCCTGCACTTGCTTGAAGTTGAAAACTAAAACCATTTGTATTTCCTAAGCCTCTAATTGATGGAGGATTTAATGCAAAAATGCTTGCATCTCTTGTTGAAGCTAATTCTTTATTTGCTCTATTTACAATAGAACTTGCTTCATCCTTTGAATTTGTTCTTGAATCCCAATCTTTTAAAGAAATAAAAGCCATACCGGCATTTTGACCGCTTCCGCTAAAATTAAATCCTGAAATTGTAAAAATAAATTCAGTATTATCTTTTTCATTATTTAAAAAATAATCTTCAACTTTTTCTGCAACTTCTTTGGTTCTTATTATTGATGCACCTTGAGGTAATGATATTTGCGCCATTATTTTACCTTGATCTTCAAGGGGTAAAAAACTTGTAGGAAGTTTGTATGTTAAATATGACATAGCAAGAACAATTATAAAATAAAAAACCATCCATCTAATAGGTTTTTTTAATACACTTAAAACTTTCTTTTCATATTTTTTTGTGATAGATTCAAAAGTCTTATTAAACCAATGAAAAAAACCTGTTGTTTTTGGTTTATGATTAGAATCTATTAATGAAGCACAAAGTGCAGGAGTTAATGTTAAAGCTACGATAACAGAAAGAATCATTGAAGAAACAATTGTAATTGAAAATTGACGGTAAATTACACCCGTTGAACCATCGAAAAATGCCATAGGTAAGAAAACAGCTGAAAGAACAATGGCAATTCCTATTAGAACTGTACTTACCTCTTTCATAGATTCTTTAGTTGCTTCATGGGCATTAAGACCTTTTTCTCTCATAATCCGCTCAACATTTTCAATTACAACAATAGCATCATCAACTAGTAAACCAATGGACAAAACCATTCCAAACATTGTTAAGGTATTTATCGAATAACCAAAAACATTAAGTACAGCAAATGTTCCTAAAATAACTACAGGAACAGCAATTGCAGGAATAATAGTAGCTCTCCAATTTTGTAAAAATATAAAAACTACAAGTATTACAAGTATAATAGCTTCAATTAAAGTTTTAACAACTTCATTAATAGAAATACTAATAAATTTTGTACTATCAACTGGATAAGCTATATTATAGCCTTCTGGCATATTGTGTTTTAAATCATCTAAAACAGTACGTACTCTTGTTGCTGTTGATAAAGCATTTGCTCCTGATGATAACATTACAGCAATACCAGATGAAGGATGACCATTTAATCTAGTTATATTATCGTATGATTCACTTCCTATTTCAACTCTTGCCACATCTGAAAGGTGAACTAGGGCACCATTTGTATCGTGTTTTATTATAATATTTTTAAATTCTTCAGGTGTTTGCAGTTTTGATTGAGCAGTTACGGTTGCATTTAATTGTTGATTATTTAATGCAGGCATTGCACCAATTTTACCAGCTGATAGTTGAACATTTT